>CAMWIG010000081.1 GCA_947174295.1 uncultured Alistipes sp.
AGGCGCTCGACTGGGCGTCGATGCTGCTGCGCATGTACACCCGCTGGGGCGAGGCTCACGGCTACAAGGTCAAGATTCTCGACTATCAGGCCGGCGACGAGGTCGGCGTGAAGTCGTGCACCATAGAGTTCGAGGGCGACTACGCCTACGGCTATCTGAAAAGCGAGAACGGCGTGCACCGCATGGTGCGTTTGTCGCCGTTCAACGCCAACAACAAGCGGCAGACGACATTCGCGTCGGTGTTCGTGTCGCCCGCCGTCGACGACTCCATCGAGATAACCGTCAACCCGTCCGACATCGAGTGGGACACGTTCCGTTCGAGCGGCGCCGGCGGCCAGAACGTCAACAAGGTCGAGACGGCCGTGCGCCTGCGCTATCACGGCAAGGATGCCGACACGGGCGAGCCCGTGGAGTTTCTCATCGAGAATATGGAGACCCGCTCTCAGCTCATGAACCGCGAGAACGCCATGCGAATCCTGCGCTCGAAGCTCTACCAGCGCGAGCTGGACAAGCGCATGGCCACGCAGCAGGCTTTGGAAGCATCGAAAAAACGCATCGAGTGGGGCTCGCAGATTCGCTCCTACGTCTTCGACGACCGTCGCGTGAAGGACCACCGAACGGGCGTGCAGACCTCGGCCGTCGAGGCTGTCATGGACGGCGAGATAGACGAGTTCATCAAGGCCTATCTCATGGAGTTCGGCGCGGCGGCGCAGTAGCGGTTCGTTTTCCGTGCGGCCGGCCGTCATGGAGGATGGGCGCCGAGCGATATCTCCCGCGAGCTGTCCGAGATAGCTGTCGCTCTGCACGGACGATGTCGAAAAGATAAAAAAGGCGAGGTCTTCCGCAGACCCCGCCTTTTGTTTCGGATACTCTTGCCGTCTATTTCGAAAGATCGGCTATCGACTCCTTGGCAGCGGCGACGTTGGCGCCCGAGGTGACCTTTTGCAGCGCAGCTATGGCCTGCGGCTTCATCTCCTTGGCGTTGTATGCGGCGCCGAGGGTGAAGTAGACATCGCTCTTGTCCTCGTCCTCGACCTGTGCGGCAGCAGCCGACTCGCCGAGCTCGATTACCTTCGCGAAGTCCTTCTTGCTCATGTAGGCCTGAATGCGCACCTTGTGTGCCAGAGCGTTCGACTCGTCGGCGGCAATCATGGCGTCGGCCATGGCTACTATGCCGTCGAAGTCGCTGGCCTCTTGCAGAGCAGCTACGCGGTTGTTGGTGTAGAGCGCGATCAGACGCTTGGCCTCGGCGGCATCCTCGGCAGCGCGGGGAGCCTTGTTGGCTGCGACGGCCGACAGAATCTCGGTGCCCTTGTCGAACTCGCCCATCTCGCAGTAGCAGGTGCCGAGCCAGTTGGCCATCTTGGTGTTCTTGGGATTGGCGGCGTAGCCCTTCTCGAAGATTTCGGCTGCTGTAGCCCAATCCTTGTTGTTGAACGCGTTGCCTCCCTGCGCCTGGTAAACGCCTGCGATGATGGCGTTGACACCGGTCTTGCCCTTGTTGTCGCCGTACTCCTCGGCACGTTCGAGAGCTACGTTGAGCTTTTCGAGCGCCTCGTCGTGGTTGCCGGCCTTGAATGCCGCCAGACCGAGGCTGCGGTAGCTCGAAACGACATACTTCTTGGCGTTCTCTACCTGCTGCATGACTGTGGGATCCTCGGAGGTCATTCCCTCCTCGACCACCTGCTCGAAGAGACCCGCCGCTTCGGCGAATTTCTTGGCGTTCATCGCCGTCGCGCCCTGGTTGTAGAGCTCTGTGACGTTGCTCTGAGCGGCTGCCGTCATTACGGCGGCAAGCGCTACGAAGGACAAAATAATCTTTTTCATTCTCTTATCGGTTTTTAATTGTTAAATTGTCGTGCCTTGCCGGCCCCGGCCGGCGGATTTCGCAAAATTAAATATTTTTTCCTTTTTCGCCAAATATCATCTGCGCAGCCCTGCGAAAAAATCGGTCATCAGCCGTTCGCACTCCTCGGCCAGCACGCCGCGCACGACCTCGGTCTTGGGGTGGAGGATGCCGGTCGAGTAGCGGCTGTGGCCGCGCTTGTCGTCGTCGGCGCCCCACACCACGCGTCCCACCTGACTCCATGCGATGGCTCCGGCGCACATCACGCACGGCTCGACGGTGACGTAGAGCGTGCACTCTTTGAGGTATTTGCCGCCGACGGTAGTCGCCGCAGCCGTGATGGCCTGCATCTCGGCGTGTGCCGTTGCGTCCTGCAAGGTTTCCACCAGATTGTGGCCGCGGCCCACGACGGCGCCTTTGGAGACGACGACCGCTCCGATCGGCACCTCGTGTCTCTCCAACGCTTTGCGCGCTTCGTTTATTGCCAGACGCATGTATTTTTCGTCGGCGCTCTGAGTGTCTGCTGTCCGTATCATTGCCTTATGAATTTTACCGGTACGGTATATTTTACCCTCAGCGGGCGGCCCAGCGAGTCGAGGCCCGGCTCCCATGCCGGACAGAGGTCGAGCACGGCCATGACCTCGCGCAGGTACTCCACGTCGGGGATGTTACGCACCTCGGTTTTCCCGAGCCGGCCGTCGCGCTCGACGACGAAACTCACGACGACATCCATCTCGGCGCGCCGCTTGAAGTTCTCCGGGTAGCGGAGGTTGGCGGCCAGCCATCGGCGGAACTCTTCGATGCCGCCGCCCATGAACTGCGGCTGGTATGCTATGTCGTCCGTTTCGCCGGGCCGCATCTCCTTGCCGCGCTCCTCGGCCGGCATGGCCCGTTCGGCGAGTATGGCCTTTGCCGTGGCGAGTATGCGGCTCCACCGCAGCGAGACGATGTAGCGGTAGCCGCTGACCTTGCCTTCGTATGCCGGTTCTTCGCCGCAGAACGAGAGTGTCCGCAGCAGCCAGCTGCGAGGCTGCGAAGCCGACTTCACGGCGTCGGAGACTATTCGTCCGATTTGCTCGTCGGGGCAGCGCAGCATCTCGAAGCGTTTCAGCGCCCCTTTTTCTGAGACGAACAGCGTGAACACTATCGGGCTCTCCAACTGTTCGCCGCACGCGGGTATGCTGCCTGCGAGCTCGGCGGCATCCTTGCGGTCGGCTACGGCCTGGGCGCACAGCGCCGTGAAACGCAGGTCGATTATGTCGGTGCGTTCGTAATAGGTCTCGTCGGCCGTCTGTGCGCGGAGCGGCGTGCTGAATATCAGCAAGGCGGCAGCGATAATGATGCGGAGTCTGTGCATGTGCAGTCGGTTTTGGAAAACAAATTTACGAAAAATATCAAAATTTCACCTGCGACGTGCCGCAATTCATGATTATTTGCATAAATTTGTAGGTTGAATCCGCTGCCGCGACGATGCGCAGATGGAGGGAGCAGAGAACATAAAATATCGAATAACAAATATTTACCTATGTACAGAACTCACACTTGCGGCTCGCTGAGAGTCGAAAACGTGAACGAAACCGTGACGCTGGCCGGTTGGGTGCAGAAAGTGCGCAACCTCGGCGCTATGACATTCGTCGACCTGCGCGACCGTTACGGCATCACCCAGATTGTCGTCGAGGAGCACTCGGCCGACGAGGTCAAGGCCGTAGCCGCATCGCTCGGCCGCGAATACGTGCTTCAAGTGACGGGCCGCGTCATCGAGCGGCAGTCGAAGAATCCGAAGATGCCCACCGGCGACATCGAGGTGGCGGCCGAGAGCCTTACGGTGCTCAACGAGGCGCAGACGCCTCCCTTCACCATCGAGGAGCAGTCCGACGGCGGCGACGACCTGCGCATGAAGTACCGCTATCTCGACCTGCGCCGTCCGCCTCTGCAACGCGCCATGATTCTGCGTCACCGCATGGCGCAGTCGATACGCCGCTTCCTCGACATGGAGGGATTCCTCGAAATCGAGACTCCCTATCTGGTCGGCTCGACCCCCGAGGGTGCGCGCGACTTCATCGTTCCGAGCCGCATGAACCCCAACCAGTTCTACGCTCTGCCGCAGTCGCCGCAGACGTTGAAGCAGCTGCTGATGGTTGCCGGCTACGACAAGTATTTCCAAATCGTGCGCTGCTTCCGCGACGAAGACCTGCGCGCCGACCGTCAGCCCGAGTTCACGCAGATCGACTGCGAGATGTCGTTCGTCGAGCAGGAGGATATCCTCGAAGTGTTCGAGCGCTGGGCCAAGTACATGTTCAAGGATGTGATGGATATCGAGTTCGCCGAGCCGTTCCGCCGCATGCCGTGGCTCGAAGCCATGGAGAAGTACGGTTCGGACAAGCCCGACCTGCGCTTCGGCATGGAGTTCGCCGATGTGACCGACCTCGCCAAGGGGCACGGATTTTCGGTGTTCGACGATGCCGACTACGTCACCGGCTTCGCCGCGACGGGATGTGCGTCCTACACGCGCAAGCAAATCGACGCCCTCACGGAGTTCGTGAAGCGTCCGCAGGTGGGCGCCAAGGGCCTCATCTGGATTCGTGTCGAGGAGAGCGGCACGAAGTCGTCGGTCGACAAGTTCTTCTCGCCCGACCAGGTGCGCGCCATCGCCGAGCGCTGCGGCGCTGCGGCAGGCGATATGGTCTTCATTCTCTGCGGCCCGAAGTTCAAGGCGCTCACGCAGCTCTGCGCTCTGCGTCTGGAAGTGGCTCAGCAGCTGGGCCTGCGCGACCCGAAGAAGTTCGCCCCGCTGTGGGTCGTCGACTTCCCGATGTTCGAGTGGGACGAGGAGACGCAGCGCTTCTACGCCATGCACCATCCGTTCACCTCGCCCAAGCCCGAGGACGTGGAGTTCCTCGAAAGCGACCCGGGCCGCGTGCGCGCCAACGCCTACGACTTCGTATGCAACGGCACCGAGATCGGCGGCGGTTCGATCCGTATCCACGATGCCAAGCTGCAGGCCCTGATCTTCAAGTGCCTGGGCTTCACGCCCGAGAAGGCGCAGGAGCAGTTCGGCTTCCTGATGAACGCCTTCAAGTTCGGCGCGCCGCCCCACGGCGGTCTGGCCTTCGGTTTCGACCGTCTCTGCTCGCTCTTCGGCGGCACGGAGTCGATCCGCGACTACATCGCCTTCCCGAAGAACAACGCCGGCCGCGACGTGATGCTCGACGCCCCGTCGTTCGTCGACCGGGCGCAGTTGGACGAGCTCTGTCTCGACCTCAAAAAGCCCGAGTAGGGTAGTGTCGGATAACCGAAAAAGTCGCGGCGTAATCGTCGCGACTTTTTTCGTGCTGCCACTTCGTGCTGCGGCAATGCGGTTCTGTTTTTTTCGTCGACGGGCGGAACGAGTTCTTCGCCGGTGGTGGATGAGATGCCTGTAATAAATCGTAGGTCGTAGGAGTACCTTCGGGTAGGAAATGACGACAGCCCAACGCCCGTCTCCGCGCACACACACAGTAATCAACTGCGTGCGGAGATTTTTTGCGGCGGAGTCGGGCGGCGGGAGCGGTTATTGACAATTCTGTTGAAAAACATGTGGGCAATTGTGTCGATAACTTTTGATTGTCGTGAAGCAGGCGCTGTTTATATTGTTTGTTTATAATGGATTACGTTATTGTCGATGCTGTTGAAAACATCGGGCCGACGGATGCGATGCGCGATTGGCCGGGTGGTCGGACGGCCGTATTGTTCGGATTCGTAGTTGTGGGCCGCGAACGAGGTATGGGGCCGGTGCAGTGGATTTCCGCGGAGAGGCCGCTCCTGCGGGTAAATTCGGTCGGGAACGGGGAGATGTCGGTTATGTTTGCAAAAAATGTATGAGGAGTTTAATTTTATTGAAAGAGATTTGCTATTTATTGAACGGTTGTATATATTTGCGTGTAATTAAACCGGTAATCCTATGGAAAAACACAGAAATATGCCGAAAATCTGCCCGTCGTGCGGCAATCGGCTGAGCGTGCGTGCGCTGCACTGCGGCGAGTGCGACACCCGCGTGGAGGGCGACTATGCGCTGCCTTCCATCATGCGTCTGTCGGACGACGACCGGCGTTTCGTGCTCGACTTCGTGCTGTGCAGCGGTTCGCTCAAAGAGATGGCCCGCGCAATGTCGCTGAGCTATCCTACGGTGCGCAACCGTCTGGACGACATTATTTCACAACTCAAATCCTTTGAATCGAATGAAACGAATCGTTAATCCTTTCCGTTACGTGGCCGGCGTCGAATCGCTCGCCATAGGTGCCGCGGGCGCTGTCGCGACGGCCGGACTCAGCACATTGTCGGGGCAGTCGTTCGACGGTATTCTGCACGTGCATTTCGCCGGCACGACATTCCTGGAAGCGCTGGCGTGGCAGGCGGTCATGTGGCTGGTGTTCGCGTCGCTGTTATGGCTGGCGGCTGCAATCTCTTCGACGAGCAGCGTGAGGGCCATAGACGTCTACGGCACGAATCTCATGGCGCGCCTGCCGCTCGCGGTGCTGCTGGCCTTGGACTTCATGCCCGGCATGGAGTGGCTGCGCGAGGTGACGCCGGCGACTCCCGTCGAAGAGATTGCCATGCACGCCATGTCGCCGGTGATGATACTCTACGCTGTGCTGTCGCTGGCCGTTGTCGTGTGGTTTTTATATTGGAGCTACGAGGCTTTCGCCGTGTCGGCCAACCTTCGCGGGTGGCGTGCCGTGTGGCAGTTCGCATCGTGTTATGTCGCTGCGGAGTGCATCGTGCGTTTTGCGGTTGCTGTCGTCGCCTGACACGCCGGCCGACGCAGAGTGCGAAAACGGGGCAGTACTTGAATCAGTACTGCCCCGTTTGCTTCTCAGGGTCTGCGACTGGCCCGAACTCCGCAGAGCGGATGCGTCGGGCCGGAGGACTATTCGATGCGTTTGAGCATCATGTAGTACGACTCCGTCGTGCCGTCCTCGGGGTCGTAGTAGCTTTCGTAGATTATCGCCGCCTCGTCGTTCACGAGCTCCACAGTTCCGGTTTCGACATCGCCGTAGGCGTAAAGCGTCAGCGTTTTGGTCTCGGGATTGTAGTTGTAGGAGCATATGTCGGTTTCGTCGTACTCGGCATCGTACATCTCGACCTTGCCGTCGGCGCGGAACGTCACCGTCATTTCGCCGTCGGCCTCGTCGCCGAACGCAACCCACTTGCCGACCAATGCGTCGGCCGTGCCGTTGAGATTCTCGCCGGCGTATGCCGAACCGTTGTCCGTAAGACGCGGCAGGAGGTATTTGCCGTCGTAGAAAATCTGAGAACCCGATGCGGCGCTGGCCACAGTGTACACAGTGAGCAGCTTGTCGGTCTTTTCGCGTATCTCGGCGTAACCGTCGACGCTGTCGCCTTCGAGATGGAGCATGCGGCTTGCCGGGTCGTATTCGTAGGTGAGCGCCACGGTCTGGCCGTCGGCGATGCGGGCGGACGCCGTGCCGTCGGTGTCGAATCTGACGGTGAGATAGTCGACTATGCCCCATGTCCCGGAGAGTTGCGTCGGCTCGGGTGTCGGCGTCGATGTCTTTTTGTCGCCGCAGGATGCGAGCGCGAGCGCAGCGATGGCGAAGAGAATTAATTTTTTCATTTCGTATTTTTTGTTTTGATACGGATGTAAAGATAGGTATTATTCGGAAATAAACTGCTCCGTTTAGGATTTTTTATTTCACCGGCGGCTGTGAATGACGCCTTTGCGCCGGTCGGGTGCGGGTACGAAAAAAGGGAAAGCTACTTATATCGCACCGCTACGACCTCATACCCTTGCTCGATTCCTCGCCTGGGGGATTCTGAGGGAGCTGGTCGTATAAGACTTTCCCGCCACAAAAGTAGAAAAAAAATGTATCTTTGCAAAAAAAATATGAAAATGAAGACGAAATATACGGTTTTATTCGTGATGCTGGCGGTCGCGGCCGCAGCGGCGGGATGGTGGATTCGGCAGTCGTTCTACGGCCGGGCGGTCGCGGAGGAGTCGAGTCTGTACGTATATCCCGGAGCGGATTACGGGGCGCTGACCGACTCGCTGCTGCCCAGGCTGCGCCACCGCTGGGCGTTCGACGTCTACGCCCGGCGTATAGATTTGGAGCGCACGTTCAAGCCCGGGCACTACCGCCTGCGCGAGGATATGAGCGTCGTTGCGATTGCCCGCATGCTCAAACTCGGCATGCAGACTCCCGTGCGGGTGACGATAAACAACGTCCGCATCCCCGCACAGCTGGCCGCGAAGCTCTCGACGCAGATTGCCGCCGACTCGGCCCGCGTGATGGAGGCGCTCGCGTCGAAGGAGCTGGCCGCCGAGGTTGGCTTCGACTCGGTGACGCTCTTCTCGATGTTCATTCCCGACACCTACGAGTTCTACTGGACCGTGTCGCCCGAGGATTTGGTACGGCGCATGCGGCGCGAGTACGACGCGTTCTGGACCGAGGAGCGCGATGCCAAACGCCGGCGCAGCGGGCTGAGCCGTCTGGAAACGATGACTCTGGCCTCGATAGTCTACGAGGAGACCCGCAAGACGGACGAGATGCCGCGCATCGCCGGCGTATATGTCAACCGTCTGAAACGTGGCATTCCGTTGCAGGCCGACCCCACGGTGAAGTACGCCATGCAGGACTTCGGCCTGCGCCGCATACTCTACCGCCATCTGAAATATCCTTCGCCCTACAACACCTACGTAAACCGGGGTCTGCCGCCGTCGCCCATAGCCATGCCGAGCAAGGCGGCCATAGAGGCCGTGCTCGACTTCGAGCGGCACGACTACATCTTCTTCTGCGCGCGCCCGACCTTCGACGGCTACCACAACTTCGCTCGCACGCTCTCGGAGCACAACGCCAACGTTGTGCTCCGAGAGCGTGCTAGAGAAGTTGTGGT
>CAMWIG010000082.1 GCA_947174295.1 uncultured Alistipes sp.
ATTCCGCTCGCAGTACTTGCGGGGCTGCTATGCGTCGTCATCCGCTGCTTCGGTGCGGATGCCATCGACGGCGGCAGCCAGATAGCGCTTCTTTCGGCGGCTTCGGTGTGCGTGATGATTTCCATGGGGCTTTACGGCTGCCGGTGGGCAGAGCTCGAACGGTCGGTGCTCGACAACATCAACGCCTCGGCTTCGGCGCTGATAATACTGCTTCTGATAGGCGCAATCGCCGGGTCGTGGATGGTCAGCGGCGTTGTTCCGACGATGATATGCTACGGGTTGAGGATTCTCCATCCGTCGTATTTTCTGGTCGCTTCGTGCGTCATCTGCGCCGTCGTGTCGCTCATGACCGGCAGCTCGTGGACGACGATAGCGACAATCGGCGTGGCGCTCATGGGCATAGGCGAAGCGCTCGGATTCCACGAAGGATGGGTTGCCGGCGCGATAATATCGGGTGCCTACTTCGGCGACAAGCTGTCGCTGCTGTCCGATACCACGGTGCTGGCTTCGTCGTCGACGGGAGTGCCGGTCTTCACGCACATACGCTACATGCTCTACACCACCGTGCCGTCGTTCGTCGTGGCGATGGCGGTGTTCGCCGTGGCGGGAGTGGTTCTCTCGTCGTCGTCCGGCGGCGGTGACGTGTCGATGTACGAGACTGCGCTCGCCGGGACTTTCCGCATTACGCCGTGGCTGCTCGTAGTGCCGATAATCACCGGGATTCTGATTGCCCGCCGTCTGCCGGCCATAGTCACGCTGTTCGTGTCGGCCGTTCTGGCCTGCGCGGCCATGGTCGTATTCCAGCCCGATGCGGTGCGTGCCGTCGCCGGAGCCGGCGAGGATGGATTTGCGGCCGGATTCCGCGGCGTGACGATGTCGTGTTTCGGCCCGACGGCCTTGCAGACCGGCAACGCCGCCGTCGACGAACTCGTGGCCACGAAGGGTATGTCGGGGATGCTCAATACCGTCTGGCTCATTATCTGCGCCATGTGCTTCGGCGGCGTGATGACCGGAAGCGGCATGCTGCGCTCGCTCACGCGCATGTTCCTGCGCATAGTGCGGCGCACGGCGGGAGCCGTGGCGTCGACCGTCGGCGCCGGCATATTCTTCAATCTCTGCACGGCCGACCAGTACATCTCGATTATCCTCACCGGCCGGCTCTTCCGCGACCTCTACGCCGAACGAGGACTCGAACCGCGGCTGCTGAGCCGCAGCGTCGAGGACTCGGCCACGGTCTGCTCGGTGCTCATTCCGTGGAACTCGTGCGGAATGACTCAGGCGACGGTGCTCGGCGTGGCGACGTTCACCTACATGCCGTATTGCATATTCAACATCGTAAGCCCCGTGATGTCCGTCGCCGTGGCGGCTCTGGGGTATAAAATATTCACCAAGAAAGTATGACCAAACTCGTAATTTTCGACCTCGACGGCACGCTGCTCGACACTATCGGCGACCTTGCCGTGTCGTGCAATGCCGTGCTGGCCATGCGCGGTCTGCCGCAGTACTCCTACGAGGAGTATTGCGGATTCGTCGGCAACGGAATCACGCGGCTCGTCGAGCGGGCGCTGCCCGAGCCGCTGCGCACGGAGTACACGATCGACGCCGTGCGGCGCGATTTCGTGGAGTACTACACCGCCCATATCGACGCCTACACCAAGCCCTACGACGGCATAGCCGACCTGCTGGCCGCACTCCGCGGACGCGGGGTGGCCGTGGCCGTGGCGTCGAACAAGTTTCAGGCGGGAACCGAAAAGCTCGTGCGGAGGTTCTTCCCCGAAACGGAGTTCGTCGAGGTGCTCGGACAACGCCCGGGCGTTCCGCTGAAACCCGACCCGACGGTCGTTCGCGAGATTCTCGATGCCACGGGCACGGCGGCCTGCGATGCGCTCTACGTCGGCGATTCGGGCATAGACATGCAGACGGCACGTGCCGCAGGGGTACGCGCCGTCGGTTGTTCGTGGGGATTCCGCGCCCGCGAGGAGCTCGAAGCCGAGAACCCCGCGGCGGTGATAGACGCGCCGTCGGAGATTCTCGGTCTGTTGTAGCCGTCAGTCGCTTTGGCCGTGGCGGCTCAACAGTAGCGCCGCACGTCGTCGAGGGTTATGGTGTCGCCGCTGAGGACTATCAGCCGCTCGATGACGTTGCGCAGCTCGCGGATGTTGCCGCTCCACGGCATGGCCGAGAGTTCGGCGACGGCCTGCGGCGCGATGCTCTTGCTCGGCAGGCGGTACTCCTCGCAGATGCGCTCGATGAAGTGTTCGACGAGCTCCGGGATGTCGGCCGCGCGGTCGCGCAGAGCCGGAACCTTGATTATTATGACTCCTATGCGGTGGTATAGGTCTTCGCGGAAGTTGCCTTTGGCGATTTCGTCGCGCAGATTCTTGTTCGTGGCGGCGATGACTCGAACGTCGACCTCCACGTCCTTGTCGCTGCCCACGCGGCTGATGCGGCTCTCTTGCAGTGCGCGCAGCACCTTGGCCTGCGCCGAGAGCGACATGTCGCCTATCTCGTCCATGAACAGCGTGCCGCCGTTGGCCTGTTCGAACTTGCCTTTGCGCTGTTTTATCGCCGAGGTGAACGCTCCGCGTTCGTGTCCGAAGAGTTCGCTTTCGATGAGCTCCGATGGTATGGCGGCGCAGTTGACCTCCACGAACGGAGCTCCGGCCCGTGCGCTTTTGGCGTGCAGCCACCGCGCCACGAGCTCTTTTCCCGTTCCGTTCTCGCCCGTAATCAGCACACGGGCTTCGGAGGGCGCCACCTTGTCGATGAGCGTGCGCACGTGCGTAATCTCGGGCGACGAACCTACGATGCGGCACGCTTCGGTGTCGATTTTCGCGCGGCGTGTCCGCTGCGGAGCGCGGCGTGCGGGATGTTCGCCGTCGGAGGAGTCGACGACGTGGCGTATCGACGTGAGCAGACGGTTCATGTCGACTGGTTTGGTGAGAAAATCTTCGGCGCCGTGTTTCACGGCGTCGATTGCCGATTCGATGGTCGAGTCGTTCGACACGACTATGAACGGAGTGCCCGAGGGCGGAGTGCCGTAGCCGCTGTCGGAGATGATGACATCGAACGGTATGCGGCGGCACAATTCGTCGGCCGACACGGGGTCTTCGGCCGCCTCGGTCGAGAAACCTTCGAATTCGAGTCTCTCGCGCAGAGTGTTTCGCATGCTTTTTGAGCTGTCGAGTATTAAAACCTTTGGCATGGCTTGCTAAAATGAAATTTTTACATTTACTTTGTATGTCCGAGATAGTGCAAACCGTGTGCAGAAACCGTTGCGGACGGAGACTGGGGCCGACTATCGTAGCGGGAATTTATCCTCGACAAATATAGCGACTTTCCGCGCTTCGGGGCAATGCCGCCCGATGTGCAGAGTCGAGTGTCGGCAAACGGGTTCAATGCTCGAACGAATCATCCGGCCGGCCCGGGGACTGTATGTTCCGAGCCGTTCGGCGTAAAAACGAATCTATGAAAAAGAACTATAATTACAAGCGGCGCAAGCTCTTTCTTCCCGAGTACGGCCGTCATATACACGAGATGGTCGATTCGCTGATGGACATCGAAGACCGCCGCGACCGAAACCGTCAGGCGCGGGCCGTAATAGCCGTCATGGGCAACCTCAATCCGCTGTTGCGCGATACGGCCGATTTCACCCACAAACTGTGGGACCACCTCTTCATAATGTCTGATTTCCAGTTGGATGTCGATTCTCCGTATCCGCGTCCGGCACGTCAGGATTTGATGGTCTCCCCGCAGCCGATGCGCTATACGCAGAGCCGCATCCCGTACAAGCACTACGGCAAGTACGTGGGAGCGGTAATCCGCAAGCTCGCCTCCGAAACCGACGAGGCCGCAGTGGCCCGCACCATAGACAACATAGCCCGCTATATGCGCACGAAGAGTTTCGAGTACAATCAGGAGCATCCGAACAACGAGGTAATCATAAAAGACATAAAGAACATGTCCGAAGGGAACATCTCGCTCGACGAAGCATCACTGAATAATCTCCGAAGCGACTATAAACAGCACTTTTCGGCACGTTCGCAGAAGGGCCCGCAGAAGGGGCAGGCGCGCCAGCAGCAGAAGGACTACCGCAAGGGCGGTCAGCATCAGCAGAAAAATTACCAGAAAAACGCCCAATATCGCAATTCGACCAAACAATAATACGTTATCCGAGAGTAACGTTTCAATCAACATTCGGCAATGAAGAAATTTCTTTTATCAGCTCTTTGCGCCGCAGCGGCCTGCACGCTGAGCTCCTGCGGCTCCTCGAAGGCTCGTGTCGCGGGGCGTTTCATCGGCTCCGATGACCGCACGGTCTATCTCGAACAGGTGACGCTCTTCGCTCAGCGTCTGGCCGACTCCACGACGCTCGACGCCGAAGGCGGCTACCGTTTCGACATCGACGGTCTGGGCAAGGACCCAGCGCTCTACAACATACTCTACGCCGGCGAGCGCATACCGCTCTTCGTCAAGGGGGGCGACCGCATCGCGGCGGGTTCGGTCGGCAGCGTGATACGCAACTACACGGTCGAGGGCTCGGAGGAGTCGTCGCTTCTGCGCGACTTCTACCGCAGCTATATCGAGGGACTGCGCAATCTCGACAAAATAGCGCAGTCGCTGCCCGACGAGGCGGAGGCCCGTCGCGAGGTGCTCAAACGCTACACCGAGGAGTATTATCGCATAAAGCGCGAACAGCTGCGCTTCATCGTCGAGAACAAGGACCGCATGGCGGCCGTCTACGCGCTCTACCAGCGCGTGCCGGGCGACCAGAACCTCTTCAACGGCGACGGCGACATAATCTACTACCGCACGGTGGCCGATGCCGTCGAGGAGCGCTATCCGACCTCGCCCTACATCCCGGCGCTGCGCAGCGAAGTGGCCCGAATCGAGGCCCGCATAAACCTCGCGCAGCAGATTACCGAGTCGAAGTACCCCGATATCGAGCTGCCCGACATGTACGGCCGCAAGGTGCGCCTCTCGTCGCTCGACGGCAAGGTCGTACTCATCGACTTCTGGTCGGCCGAGCTCGGCAACAGCAACGCCCTGAATGCCGAGTTGAAGGAGATTTACGAGCGTTACGCGGAGCGCGGATTCGAGATATACCAGGTATCGGTCGACACGTCGAAGCAGACGTGGATTTCTACCGTGCAGGAGCAGGCGCTGCCGTGGATTTCGGTCTGCGACTTCAAGGGCGAGGCGTCGCCCGTGGTGGGTATCTACAACGTGCGCAAGCTGCCCTCGAACTTCCTGCTCGACAGCGAGGGCTCTATTGCTGGCAAAGACCTCTACGGCTCGCAGTTGGAGAAGAAGTTGCAGGAACTGTTCAAGTAGCCGCCAGTGTACTATTTCGCATCGGACATACACCTCGGAGCCGGTGACCGGCAGACGGCAGCACGCGTCGAACGCCGTTTCGTCGCGTGGCTGGATGCTGCGGCCGTCGACGCGGAGTGCATCTTCCTGCTCGGCGACGTGTTCGACTTCTGGTTCGAGTACCGCAGGGTGGTGCCGCGCGGTTTCGTCCGCGCACTCGCCAAAATAGCCGAGCTGACCGAGCGCGGCGTGAAGGTCGTATTCCTCACGGGCAACCACGACATGTGGGTGCGCGACTACTTCTGTGCGGAGTGCGGAATGGAGGTGCTCACCCGTCCCGCGGAGCGCGAGCTGTACGGGCGTCGGGTGCTGCTGGCCCACGGCGACAACATGAACATCGCGGGGCAGCCGGTGCTGCGGCTGATGAACGCAATGTTCCGTTCGCGCGTGCTGCGCGTGCTCTTCTCGTGGGGCGTGCATCCCGACCTGGCGATGAAGTTCGGACAGTGGTGGAGCGGCAAGTCGCGAAAGTCTCACGGCGCCTACACGGCCGACGTGCGCTGCACGGAGCCGCTGGTGGAGTACGCCCGCGAATATTCCGAGGCGCACGAGGGGGTCGATACGTTCGTATTCGGCCACATGCACGTTCCGCGCGACTTTCGCGAGGGGCGTCTGCACGTCGTGTCGCTCGGCGAGTGGGAGCACGACCCGACATACGCCGTCATGTCGCCCGACGGCGAAATCACGCTTAAAAGATTCGAATCATGAAACAATATCTCGATCTTCTGCGCCGCATCCGCACCGAGGGTGTCGTGCGCGGCGACAGAACGGGCACGGGCACTCAGAGTGTCTTCGGACATCAGATGCGCTTCGACCTCGAAGCCGGGTTTCCGTTGCTGACGACGAAAAAGGTCTTCCTGAAAGGGGTAATACACGAGCTGCTGTGGTTTCTCGCCGGAGACACCAACATAAAATACCTCGTCGACAACGGCGTGCATATCTGGGACAACGACGCATGGCGCTACTACGGCGAGCTGTGCGCCCGTCATGGGGTGGAGGCCCTCGGCCGCGAGGAGTTCCTGCAAGCCGTGCGGGAGGGGGCCGAATCGCCGGTGGAGGGTTACTGCTTCGGTGACCTGAACCGCGTGTACGGCTACCAGTGGCGCAGCTGGCCGCGGCCCGACGGCCGGGCTGTCGACCAGATAGCGCAGGCCGTGGAGCTCATACGCCGCAATCCCGAGTCGCGCCGCATAATCGTCTCGGCATGGAATGTCGCCGAGGTGGACGACATGGCGCTGCCGCCGTGTCACGTGCTGTTTCAGTTCTACGTAGCCGACGGGCGGCTGTCGTGCCAGCTCTACCAGCGCAGTGCCGACACTTTCCTCGGCGTGCCGTTCAACATCGCGTCGTATGCGCTGCTGACGATGATGATTGCGCAGGTGTGCGGACTCCGTCCGGGCGACTTCGTTCACACGCTGGGTGACACGCACCTCTATCTGAACCATTTCGAGCAGGTGGCCGAACAGCTCTCGCGCGAACCGCGGCCGCTGCCGCGCATGCGTCTGAACCCAGAACGAAAATCGGTGTTCGAGTTCCGATACGAGGACTTCACGCTCGAAGGCTACGACCCGTGGCCGGCGATAAAGGCGGAGATGTCATTTTAACGAATTAGCAATTAGAAATCGGTAATGAGCAATCATCCGTTGTGTGCGGCGGTTTCGAGCGCCGGGTCGGACGCATTGGCTGTCGGTGGCGGCCGGTCGTCGGATAGAGAGGTGTGCTGTTCGGAACCGGCCGCGAGCAATCGTCGGCTGCGTGCCATGATTACTCATTTCCAATTACAAATTACTCATTGAAATTATGCTTTCGATTATAGTTGCCGTGGCGGAAAACGGCGTCATAGGCGATAAGAACGATTTGCTGTGGCACATATCCGAGGATTTGCGCAACTTCAAGCGCATAACGTCGGGGCACCCCGTCATCATGGGACGCCGTACTTACGAGTCGTTGGGCCGTCCGCTGCCGAACCGCACTAACGTGGTGATTACGCGTCAGGATATTGCATTCGATGGGTGCGCGACAGTGCATTCGCTGGCGGAGGCCGTGGAGATGTTCCCCTCCGACGAGGAGATATTCATAATCGGCGGGGCGCAAATCTACGCCGAGGCCCTGCCTTTGGCCGACCGTTTCTACCTCACGCGGGTGGGACGTTCCTACGAGGGCGACACCTCGTTTCCCGAGTGGCGGGAGTCGGACTGGCGTCTCGTCTCGCGCGAGGAGTTCCCGCGCGGCGAACGCTTCGACGCTCCGTTCGCATTCGAGCTCTACGAGCGGGCCTGACTGTCGGCTTTCGGCTGCTGCGGGTGAGTTTTGCCGGCAGCCCGACGGGCGGGACTGATTTCATTACTTTCGTGCGTGAGGCTGCGGGGCTTCTGCCGCGGAATCCGATATACCGCAGGCAATGCGAACGGGGGAGGGTATCCGCCTGAGATTCGAAGAACGACTGAAACCGATACGCCGGCTCCGCACGCATGCGGAGCCGGCGATTTTTCATGAGAAAAACATCCCCGCAGCACTTACGGTGCTGCGGGGATGCCACTTAAACCAAATTATATTAACTGCCTTATTCGGCTTTCTGCGTGACGCGGAAGTGGGTGATGGTGTAGCTGAAATCCCATGCCCACACGTAGCCTTCGGCCGTGCGCGACGCTCCCGTCGTGTTCTCCTTTACGCCGAAGAGAATCTTGCTTTCGTACTTGGAGTATTCGACCTTGAACGTCAGGAACGTCTGTTCGAACTCTTCGTCGGTGAATCCGAGAAGCTGCTTTATCAGCTCGGCTTCGTCCTCGGCAGTGAGCGAATCGGGAGAGACGCCGTCCTTCTGTATGTTGAATATCACGGCCATCCACTCCGTATTCGCGCGCTCGGCAGCGCCCCAATCGAAATAGCGCGTAGTCGTTGCCTTCTGCCAGTCGCCGAATTCGTAGGAGAATGTCGATACCTTGTCCGTGTCGCCGGCCTCCTGCGTCAGGCGCAGCGTATCGCTGCCGTCGGCCGTCGCTGCCGTCACCTCGATGCTCTTCTCGGTCGAGCGCATGTTCTTGGAGACGGTGATGACGAGCGTGCTGCCGTTGCGCTTGACATTGGCGTTCACGGCCGAGATGGTGACCTGCGAAATGTAGGCGTCGTAGTCGCTGCCGGTCAGCTCGTCGCCGTTCGACGTCAGTTTCAGCGTCGCCTCGATAGTCGCACCCTCCTTCGTGACGACGCTCTGGCC
>CAMWIG010000083.1 GCA_947174295.1 uncultured Alistipes sp.
GTCGAGGCGCCGGGCTATGTCACCAAGGTCGTGAAGGTCTTCAAATCCGACACCAGGAAAACGGTTACCGTCGCTCTGCGCGAGGACGACTCGCTGGAAAGTTCGGTGGCTTCGAATCTCGCAAACCGCTACTTCACGGTAAATGTCCGCGAAGGAGTCGATGAAAACCTCGCTTGGAAGCTGCTCTCGCAGGTGATACTCAACTACTTCGACGAAATGCAGACCTCCGACAAGGCTTCCGGCTACATGACCACTACATGGGTCACCGAAACATTCCCGATGGCCGAGGTGAAGGTGCGCACTCGCGTACAGATAAAGCAGGCGACAAGCGAAGGTCTTACATACCAGATTCGCATTACGTCGGAGATTGCGCCGCTCGGTTCAGGCGAGCAGTCCTACAAACCATGGCCGCGCGTGTTGAAGAAGTACGAGTCGCTCATCAACGAGATGCAGGCACGCATCGGAGAGAATTAAGCGCCATGAAACGACTGCTGATTTTATTGCTCGGCATGCTCTGCACGGCAGCTGCCGAAGCCCAGACACACGTGACCGAAACATTCGACGGAGCATCGTGTTTGGATTGGACGGAGTACTCCTACAAGAAAGGAAGCGCTCAACCCAAGGACGGCAGGTTCTATCTCAAATCGAAAAACATATCGTCGACGGTCTCGACAAGCGTGGTGTTTCCTGTCGACGTCAGTCGCGACTTCACGCTCCGCAGTACGGTGGTATTGCCCAAGTTCAGCAAGCAAACACCATTCGGTCTGTTTTTCGACAACGCGCAGACCGGCACGAAAACGCTGCTGCTCATCTCGCCCCAGAAACTCGGATGCGTCAGGTATCTCAATTTCGACCATGAGAATCCATCGGATAAGACAATACAGATGATGATGACGGCATTCACAGGCAAAAAATTCTCACAGATAACACAGAATGGAGCCGAGATTCAGGACATAAAGCTGAAAGAGGGCAAGAAAATGCGGTTGAATCTCGAAATCAAGCATCAGGACGGCAAATACCGCATCGCAGTAAACGACATGCCGCTCTGCGACGTGTCGGGAGGCTCGATGCAAACGCCAGCACTCGGATTCTGCGTCTGCGGCACGATGCACATCGAGTCGTTCAGCGTCGAGCAGGACGCAGGCCGCGAATAGCACAGCCCCGCCCGACGACGATTACGCCCCGGCAGCCGCAAAGGCCGCCGGGGCGGTTTCATTCAGGGACGGACACCGGGCGCAGGCTCGGCCGCCCGGTAACAGGCTCGCCATAGTTTCGGCCCGCGGCATCCGGCCGGATGTCGGACGGTGCAGTGCGCCGGCCGGTGCGTCAATAGCTCTCCACGCTGCGCAGGAACAGGTCGGAGATGCGCCGCACTTCGTCTTCGCGCATACCCTCGCGGTGCCAGATGTTCACC
The DNA here is from genome assembly GCA_947174295.1 of uncultured Alistipes sp. Taxonomy (GTDB): domain Bacteria; phylum Bacteroidota; class Bacteroidia; order Bacteroidales; family Rikenellaceae; genus Alistipes. Next base: position 1,415 of record CAMWIG010000083.1, read on the forward strand.
GAGACGAGGTCGCCGTCGTGCAGCATGTCGTAGGAGGAGAATATCCACCCCTCGGAATCGGCCATTCGTCCCGAGCTGCCGAGCATCGTGCGACCGCCGATTTCGACCTTGGCGGTAGGTGTCATGATGCCGCCGTCGTAGTAAACCGAGTCGCGGCGGGCGCAGTAGTCGTAAATATCCTCTATCGACTCCACGTCGTCGGCCACGGAACGGAGAACTCCCTCCACTCGCATTCCGATATCCTCGCCCCCGGCATAGAACGCATATATGGCGAAGCTCGAATCGGTCTCGGGCGTATACTCGTGCTCGACCTCTGTGAAACCGGCGGGGAATATAGCACGCAGACGCAGCGAGTCGCACTCGACGGTCTGTTCGTAATCGACCTTTGGAAGCTCGCCTACGTGCACTACGCGGTAAGACATCGCCGTCAGCCAGCCGACCAGCGCCACGGCGGCGACGGCGGCCAGGAGCGTCGTGCGGAATCTTTGCATGTCACCTTCGCGGCGCAGACGGCTCAGAACCACGTAAAGTCCTCGAAATGCCTGCAACGCACCGTAGACTATCGCACCCGTAGCCACGAAGTACCGCCCGCCGGCCTCGGTGAAATAGTACGACGCGAAGCTGAACGCCAGACCGCCCACGCACCACAGCGCACCGGCCCTGATGTTGCGCCTGGCGTCTTGCAGCTCGCAGTCCTCATCTTCCGCCGCAGAATCGTCGTCGTCCGTCGCAGGCCCGCCGCACGGCTCTTCGTCATAATCTTCGGAAGTCGATTCGTCACACTCAGGCTCCTCGACCGCCGCGTCGATGTTCCTCCCGGTCATCTCCTCTGCCGTCTCTTCCGCCTCGCGGCCGAAACGGGTCTCTTCCTCGTTCTCAATCATAGTATAAGGGTTTTAGTTTGATGCAAATATACGCCCCCACAAATTTTCGGGGAATTATTTTTCTCCGGCGGCTGCAATTATCGGCTCCAACCCACAAATGACCGCCAGTCCATGCCTGATTGCTAATTAATAATTGCTCATTCCTAATTGTTACGCTGCCGAGCACGCTATTCCGAGCGCCTCGACACGGTCGGCTATGCGCTGCAACTCCTCGCGCGAAACCTTTTCGAGGGTCTTGCACGGCGTGTCGCGGTCTATCGAGTAGACCATCACCCGTTCGGGCCGCACCTCTCCGACAAGCCGCAGCCATGCTTCGACCTCCTCGTCGGTGGTGTTGTCGACCGGCCGCCCCTCTATCGTGCCGCGCAGAAACATGGTCTGCATGACCATGCGGCCCTCGAAGAGCTTCATAAGTTCAACGGTCTCGCGCACGGAGTAGCTGCCGCACGGATTGTTCATCAGGCGCACCGTGGCATCGAACGCCGAGTCGAGTTTCAGGATGTTGTTGTCCACGCGCAGCAAAGCCCGCCGCACGCTCTCGCGGCCTATCTGCGTGGCATTGCTCAGCACCGACACCCGGGCCGAGGGGCATAGCTCGTCGCGCAGGGCGAGCGTGTCGTCGATAACGGACTCGAACTCGGGGTGCATGGTCGGTTCGCCGTTGCCTGCGAAGGTTATCACGTCGGGCGGCGTTCCGTCGGCGACCATGCGTCCGAGCGTCTCGCGAAGCAGACGCCTCACCTCGGCGCGGTCGTTGAACCTGCGCTGCCCGGGATGGTCGCCGTTCCATCCGCACTCGCAGTAGGCGCAGTCGAACGAACAGAGTTTCGACCCGGTGGGCAGCAGATTGACCCCGAGCGACAATCCGAGACGGCGCGACCGCACCGGCCCGAAAATAATATCCGAAAAAAGAGCTGTCATGAGCAAAACGGATTAAACGGTATGCAGAAAGGGGGCTGTACGCCCGCTCGGCGACAGCCCCCTTTCGAATCGATATGAACGGCTATCGCACGGTGAAGCCCTCGTCGGCCACGGACGGTATGGGCTGCGTCGCGTAGTAGCCGCTTTCGAGCTTCTCTTTCACTGACTTGAACGCCTCGATGGTGTATGCCACGTCTTCGAGCGTGTGGGCCGCCGTCGGGATGACGCGCAGAATAATCTCACCGCGCGGAATGACGGGATAAACCACCACCGAACAGAAGAGCTTGTGGTTCTCGCGCAGGTCGTACACGAGATTCGTGGCCTCGGGAACACCGCCCTTCATGTAGACGGGAGTCACGGGCGACTTGGTCACGCCGATATCGAAACCGTTCTCCTTCAATCCGTTCTGCAAGGCATGGGTAATCTCCCACAGCTTCTGCTGATACTCGGGGTGCATGCGTATGAGGTCGAGACGCTTCAATGCGCCGATAACCATCGGCATCGGGAGCGACTTTGCGTAGAGCTGCGAGCGCATGTTGTAGCGCAGCAGGTTGATGAGCCACTTCGGGCCGCTGACGAATGCGCCGATACCGGCCATCGACTTGGCGAAGGTATTGAACAGCACGTCCACGCCGTCCGCAACGCCGAAGTGCGACGCCGTACCGCGGCCGCCCTCGCCCATCGTGCCGAAGCCGTGCGCGTCGTCGACCAGAAGACGGAACTGGAACTCCTTTTTGAGAGCGACGATCTCGTCGAGCTTGCCCAGGTCGCCCTTCATGCCGAACACGCCTTCGGTGATTACCAGCACGCCGCCCTTCTGCTCATCGGCCAGCTCGGTGGCGTGGCGGAGTTGCAGGCGCAGCGAATCCATGTCGTTGTGACCGAAGACGAAGCGCTTGCCCTTGTGCAGACGCAGACCGTCGATGATGCAGGCGTGAGCCTCGGCATCGTAGACCACCACGTCGCGCGGGGTGAGCAGGCAGTCGATAATCGAAATCATGCCCTGATAGCCGAAGTTGAGCAGGAAGGCATCCTCCTTGCCGACGAAAGCGGCGAGCTCGCGCTCCAACTGCTCGTGGTACTTGGTCTGTCCGCTCATCATGCGGGCGCCCATCGGGGCTGCCATGCCGAACTCGGCGGCACCCTTGGCGTCGGCCTCGCGCACCTCGGGGTGGTTGGCCAGACCGAGATAGTTGTTAAGGCTCCAATTGAGCATCATCTTACCGCGGAAACGCATGTGGGGGCCTATTTCACCCTCCAACTTCGGGAATGCGAAGTAGCCGTGCGCATAACCCATGTACTGACCGATGGGACCTCCGGCATTCTTTTCGAGACGTTCGAAAATATCAACCATATTATAGTAATTTTTAAGTTTAAGTTTCGTTTAAAATATAGGCAAAGTTACAAAATAATTGCTATTGTTCTCCGCTCGTTGTCAATAAAGTTGGAAAATTTGTAAATTTGAACGTCGATTAAGGCCGCGAGAGCACGGACACCGGCGCATAACACACGGATAATGAAAAACATAATACTGTCAGCGATACTTCTCTGCACCCTCGGGGCGGCGGCACAGGCACCGCCGCTCTACATAGTCAACGGCCGCGAAACGGAGGATTTGCGCGACGTCGACCCCGACGACATAGTCTCCACGGAGCTGCTGCCGGCCGACGAGCGCACGGTCGAACTCTACGGCCCGCAGGCCAACAACGGCGTAATAGTCGTATCGCTGCGCTACGACACCCCGGCGCGGTTCGAGGCCGACTCGGTCTCTTTCGCGCGCTACGTATCCTCGCGAGTGAAGTGGGACGAGACCGAGCGCACGGCGCGTTTCGTCGTGCGATTCACCGTAGAGACCGACGGCAGCGTGGCGCTCGGCAACGAACTCGAATCGACCGACCCGCGTTTGCGACGCAAGGTGCTGCGCGCACTCTCGGCCGCACCGCGATGGACGCCGGCCACGAAGGACGGAAAGCCCGTGCGCAGCTCGCACGTGCTGCGCATACAGCTGCCCGAAGGACGGCCCATGCCGCCGGAGAGAGCGATAATCCTGCTGTGAACCGGCGGCTGCACGACCGGCAGAGAAGCCGCTTCGCAGATTATGACCTAAGGTGGAACAGGCCGAAGAACGGCAATCTCCACCGCTCGCATATCGTTCACCGCACCGCTGTCCGTTCGGCATGACGGAACAGGCACGGCAGCAAAGAAAGACCGATTGCACATCGCCAATTACCCATTGCTAATTCGAACATTTTGGAACACATATCACTTTCGGAACTCCACCGCCGCGTGCGCGCGGCCCTCGACGGCGCCTTCGCGCTGCCGCTGTGGGTCAGCGCCGAGATTTCGGAGCTCAAAGTCAACTACTCGGGGCACTGCTATCTGGAACTCGTCGAGAAGGGCGCGACGGACGGCGTGCCGCGCGCCCAGGCACGGGCGACGATATGGAGATCGCGATATGCGCAGCTCGCGCCGTGGTTCGCCTCGCAGACGGGGCAGCCTCTCGCGGCCGGCGTTCGCATCCTCGCCCGTGTGGCGGCGACATATCACGAGGTCTACGGCTTCTCGCTCAACATAATCGACATAGACCCGTCGTACACACTGGGCGACATGGAGCTGCGGCGCCAGCAGACCATCGCGCAGCTGCACGCCGACGGCGTGTGGGACATGAACCGCGAACTGCCGCTCGGCCCGATAGTACGGCGGCTGGCCGTCGTGTCGAGCGCCAACGCCGCCGGATATCAGGACTTCTGCAACGAGCTGCGCACGGGCGGCTACGCCTTTCGCGTGACGCTCTTCGACGCCTTCATGCAGGGCGCGGCAGCCGAGGAGTCGATTGTCGCGGCATTGGAACGCGTCGCCGACCAGGCGGAGCGGTTCGACGCTGCGGTCATCATCCGCGGCGGCGGCTCGGTCGCCGACCTTAACTGCTTCAACTCCTACCGCCTGGCGTCGCACGTAGCGCAGTTCCCGCTGCCCGTACTGACCGGCATAGGCCACGACAAGGATATCAGCGTGGCCGACATGGTCGCCCACACGCCGCTCAAAACACCGACGGCCGTCGCCGCATGGCTCGTCGACCGCATGATGCAGGCCGAAGCCGCCGTCGACCGTGCCGCCCTGCAATTGCAGGATACCGTCGCAGCCGCCATGCGCCGCCACGAACTGCATCTCGAACGCACGAACGGCGAGCTGCGGCGCCTGTGCTCGGAATTCGCCGTGCGCAGCCGCTCGGCGCTCGATACCGCTCGGCGCATGCTGCCCGTGCTTGTCGAAAACTTCACGGCCCGCGAACGCGCACGGCTCGACACTTCGGCCGAGCTCGTGGAGGGACGCTCGCCGAAGCGGATAATGAAGCTGGGATTCTCCGTCGTGCGCATGAACGGCGGCGCCGTCACCGGCGCGGCCGGACTCCGCCCGGGCGACCGTCTCGACATCGAACTGGCCGACGGCTCGGTGACAGCCGAGGTGTCCGGCACGGCACAGCCGTAACCGCACGCCTGCACGCAACCGAGCCCGAGCACACACCGCCGGAACCGCCGCCCGCAGCAACGCATGCGGACAGCAGCCGCACGCCGCACCCTAACACCCGGCGCCTCAACCGTTCCGAAGCCGCACCCTCGCATCCCGATTCAGGACATTACGGCAGAGCCGAATACCGACCGTTACGGCACATCTCGTGCGGAGAATCGGTTCCGCACGCTTTCGCCCCGACCGCGGAAGATACGAAAATCCCCGTCGACCTTTCGGAAGACGGGGATATCTGCGAACTTCGAAGCGCCGTCGGGCTTATTTCGCGTTCTTCTTATCGTAGCGTTTTGCGTAGCGGCTCATAAACTTATCGACGCGACCAGCGGTGTCAACCAACTTCATCTTACCGGTGTAGAACGGGTGCGACGTGTTGGAAATTTCCATCTTATACACGGGATAGGTTTCGCCGTTCACTTCGATGGTCTCTTTTGTCGAAACGGCGGACCTGCACAAAAACACGTGGTCATTCGACATGTCCTTGAATGCCACTAAACGATAATTCTCAGGGTGAATACCTTTTTTCATTTCGTTCGTTTTGTTTAATTAGTACTAATTTGCGGGGCAAAGATAATAAATTCCCGGCAATTGACAATCGCTTCCGGCTTTTTTTTGCATGCACGGCGCATTTTTCATAGGCGCATGCGCCGCACCGCCGCATACATCGCTATCGGCCAACGACATACCGGCCGAAAAAATGCTTTTTTGAAAATTGTCGATAATTTTTTAATAAATTTTACAATCGCCGGCGGCACGATACGCTTTTCGGATTAATTTTGCCTGTACGAAAAGATATGCAGAGCTTTGCGGAGACGCACCCCTACTCACCGCCACGACCTATCCTGACATCGTCCGAGTATAAATTTTCGATTTGCGACGTTCGTTTTCCAGTCTCGACCCCACCGAACATGTTCGGCTCTGCACTCGACTCCCGAAGACGGACGTATTTTCAAACAATTTAACTAAAACAAAGCCATGAGAAATTCTCTATTGCAACGCGGCATGCTACTGCTCGCCGCAACGGCCGCCTTCGTCGGATGCACTGACGACGACACCGACAAGCCCAAACTCCCGACCGTCGAAATCACGGAGATCGGCTCTTCCGACCAGACCGTCGAATTTACCGTAACGGCGTCGGGAGCAGACGAATGTGCCTACGTATTCGACTCGGCTGATAAAATCGGAACCGAGAATTTCGACGCCGAGACGGTATTCGCCCTTGGCGAACGCGTCGACCTGACTGCCAGCGCACCGATAAGCAAGCCGATAGCACCCGGAACCCAATACGTAGTGTTCGCGGCCGCCAGAAACGCCGTCGGCTACGGCAAGGTCGAACGATGCGACCTCAACGTCCCCAACCTCGTCGACGTGGAAGTTTCCGAAATAACCAAAAGCTCGTTCACGTTCACCGTCAAAACCGACGGCGAGCGCGCGTACAAATACGTCACCATGCCGGCGCAGTACCTCGAACAGGTTTACGAAGTGCAGCAGGCCGTAAACGACTCCGAGAAGAACATGGCCGCCATGCGCTATCTGGCGTGGTACGGATTCAAGGACA
>CAMWIG010000084.1 GCA_947174295.1 uncultured Alistipes sp.
CGTGATGATTGCAGGCAAGGTGGTCGTGGTGTGCGGCTACGGCGACGTGGGCAAGGGCTGCGCGCGTTCGATGCGCTCCTACGGCGCACGTGTCATCGTCACTGAAATCGACCCGATTTGCGCCTTGCAGGCCGCAATGGAGGGCTTCGAGGTGAAGACCGTGGAGAGTGCGCTCGACGAGGGCAACATCTTCGTCACCTGCACCGGCAACTGCGACATCATCACGCTGGAACACATGCAGCGCATGCGCGACCAAGCCATAGTCTGCAACATCGGCCACTTCGACAATGAGATTCAGATGGCGCGCCTCGATGCTTCGGATGCCGTGAAGTGCAACATCAAGCCGCAGGTCGACAAGTACACCTTCCCCGACGGACACTCCATATTCGTTCTGGCCGAGGGTCGTCTGGTGAACCTCGGCTGTGCCACGGGCCATCCGTCGTTCGTCATGTCGAACTCCTTCACCAACCAGTGTCTGGCTCAGATGGAGCTGTGGCAGAAGAGTCTCGAAGTGGGCGTCTACCGCCTGCCGAAGCACCTCGACGAGGAGGTTGCGCGTCTGCACCTCGACAATCTCGGCGTGGAGCTCACTCACCTGACGAAGAAGCAGGCCGACTACATAGGCGTGCCGGAGGAGGGCCCGTTCAAGGCCGACCATTACCGCTATTGATTGCGGCGGGGCCCGACAAGTTCTGCTTTGCGCGCCGTCTTAACGGAATAGGTGAATTTCATTCTTCCATTTCTCGCCTCGGCATAACCCGAACAAGTTCGGTTCTGCTCTCGGCTTAACGAAATGGGTGAATTTTCAGCCCGAATCCGTGCGGCGACCGACCACACGAACTAACGGGTCGAACCAGGTTATAACAAATGAAATACCCCCTGACATTGCGTCAGGGGGTATCTCTTTGCCGTCTGCGTGGCGTCTATCGCGTCATCTTGCAGCCGAGCTTTATTCCCGGGTAGCTGTCGAGCAGCGATTTCATGGTCTTGAACTGTTCGTTCTTGGCGGCCGATTCCGACATCTTCTCCATTATGTCGGCGGCCTCGGCTGCGTCGAACAGCAGCACCAGAGTGCCGTCTTCCAGCGTCGCCGTGCCGTGGAACGACGCTGTCGCATCGCCGCGGCCCGCCGTAATCACGATATCGCCCGTCGAAGGGTCGAACGTGTAGGAACCCGACGCCTTGTGGTCGCCGGCTTCGGCGTGTACGTCGTGCAGGGTAGTGAATGTGGCCTTGCCCGTGCCGCTCGTGAGCCCCACCTTGGCATAGAGTGCCGGGAGGTAGCTTTCCACTCCTTTGAGCGCTATCGAGGCCAGCATGTCGTTGCCTTCGTACTTCATCGCCGGAGCGCTGTACGTCCAGGTCGTGCAGAGCGTCGCGGCGGTGAGTGCCGGGGTCTGCTCCTCGGCCGTCTGTTCGGTCGAGGCCTGTTTCGACGAGCCGCCCGTGAGCCGGCGCAGCAGGTCCTGCCAGTTCTGTGCATCGGCCGTCTGCATGCAGAGCACCGCCATGGCGGCCATGATGATTATTCTACGCATATGCTTACTGTTTTGAGAATTCGAAACCTACCATGACGCTGTCGTACTTTTCGAGCAGCGCCGTGACCGTTGCGAGCGACGAAATCTTCGCGCCGAGCGTCGTTACCATCTTCACGAGCTTGTCGACCGGGAATACGAGGTCGAGATTCGAACCGCTGATGTAGGCGTAGCCGGTCATCGTGCCGAGGTTGAGCTTGCCCTTTGCGAATCGGAGCGTAATGGCGTGCGTCGTGCCGTCGAACTCGTAGGTTCCCGACAGCGAGTGCTTGCCCATCGTCGCAGTGAAGTTGTTCTCCTTGTCGAACGAGAAGCGGCAGGCTCCTGCCTTGATGCCGGCCATGGCGTAGGCCGTGGCGAGTTTGTTCTCGATGGTGCCCGCGAGTGCAGCTCCGCCGATTTCGGCCAGTGTGTCGTCGCTGGCGAGTTTCACGCCGGGGCCTGAGTACTCCCAGTCGCCGACGATTGCCGCGGCGGTAACGGCTCCTCCCGTCACTTTGTCGGCCGCAGCTGTCGCTATGCCTTTCAGAGCGTCGGTCAGACTCTGTGCCTGAACCGAGGTCGCCGCGAGGATGAGTGCGGCGATAATCGTGATTCTTTTCATATTGTTTCTTTACTTTAATTCGGGTTGTTGCGCTTCGGTTCACTCCTTCATCTCGTCCGTCCACTCCGCTGCCGATGCGTCGGAGGGCATGCGCCAGTCTCCGCGCGGCGAGAGCGATACGGAGCCGGTCTTCGAGCCGTCGGGCATCGCCGAGCGCTTGAACTGCTGGGCGAAGAAGCAGCGCAGAAACGTGGCGAGCCACTTGCGTATGGTCGCCGTGTCGTATTTTCCGTCGAACGCCTTTTCGGCGAGAAAAAGTATCTTCGCAGGCGAAAATTGCTGCCGCACGAAGTTGTAGAGGAAGAAGTCGTGCAGTTCGTAGGGACCTACGAGGTCCTCGGTCTTCTGCGCGATTTCGCCGTTCTCGTCGGCCGGCAGAAGCTCGGGGCTTACCGGCGTCTCGGTGATGTCTATGAGTATGTCGCGCACGGCACTCATCGACGGCTGACATGCCGTCCACTTCACCAGATGGCGGACGAGAGTCTTCGGCACGGAGCAGTTCACGCCGTACATCGACATGTGGTCGCCGTTGTATGTCGCCCAGCCGAGCGCCAGCTCGCTCAGGTCGCCCGTGCCGATGACCATTCCGCCCTCCATGTTGGCTATGTCCATGAGTATCTGCGTTCGTTCGCGAGCCTGAGAGTTCTCGTAGCTCACCGAACGGTCGTCGGCCGGCAGGCCTATGTCGGCGAAGTGCTGCTCGCAGGCTTTGCGTATTGATATTTCGCGCAGCGTGACGCCGAGTCCGCGTATCAGCTCCACGGCGTTGCGGTAGGTGCGGTCGGTGGTGCCGAAGCCGGGCATCGTCACACCTATGATGCCGCTGCGGTCGAGTCCCAGACGGTCGAATGCCGTGACCGTCGCGAGCAGCGCCAGCGTGGAGTCCAACCCGCCCGAGATGCCGATGACGGCACGCTTGCAGCGGGTGTGGTCGAGTCGTCGGGCGAGTCCCATGGCCTGTATGCCGAGTATCTCGCTGCAACGCTCGTCCAATCGCGCCGTGTCGTGCGGAACGAACGGCATCGGGTCGACATCGCGGTCGAATGTAGCAGCGGCGGCGTTTTCGGCCGTTGCTGCGGGGCAGTCGACGATTTTGAAGCCGGCCGTCGGCATTCCGTAGGTGGTCATGCGGCGGCGCATGGCGTCCAAACGCTCGGTGTCGACGTCGGCCGTGACGATTTGGTCTCCGTAGCGGAAGCGTTCGCCGCTGCGCAGAATCGCGCCGTTCTCTGCAATCAGCGCATTGCCCGCGAATACGAGGTCGGTCGACGACTCGCCGAATCCGGCCGAGCAGTAGACATAGGCCGCGAGCGTGCGGGCCGACTGCTGCTCCACGAGCGTGCGCAGGTAGTCGTACTTGCACACCTGCTCGGGCGAAGCCGAGAGATTGAAGACGATTTGCGCTCCGGCCTGCGCCAGGTGCGACGAGGGAGGAATGCCGACCCACAGATCCTCGCATATCTCCACGCCGAACAGCGCATCGTCCGCACGGAACAGCAGGTCGGTTCCGAACGGCACTTCGTCGCCGGCCATCGTTACGGCCGTGCCGGCGACTCCCGCACCCGAGGCGAACCAGCGTGCCTCGTAGAACTCCGAGTAGTTGGGGATGTTGACCTTCGGCACCAGACCGCGTATGCGGCCTTCGGAGAGCACGGCGGCGCAGTTGTAGAGTTTGCTGCCGACGGCAACCGGCACGCCGACTATCGCCGTGAGCGGCAGTTCGGCCGTAGCCCGGGCTATATCGGCGAGCGCCTCCTCTGCACTGCGCAGCAGCAGCGGTTGCAGGAAGAGGTCGGCGCAGGTGTATCCCGTCACCGAGAGCTCGGGGAAGAGGACTATGCGTGCTCCGCGCTCCGCAGCGCGGCCCATGGCCTCGACTATGCGTGCGGCGTTGGTGCGGCAGTCGGCCACGGCGACACGAGGTATCGCCGCCGCGACCTTGACGTATCCGAATCTTTGCATCGCCGCGCCTATTTTGCCCACAGTTCGGCGAGGTTGACGATGACCTGCATCGCACGCTGCATCGTCGTGAGCGAGCAGTACTCGAACTTGCCGTGGAAGTTCATGCCGCCGGTGAAGAGGTTGGGGCAGGGCAGACCCATGAACGAGAGCCTCGCGCCGTCCGTGCCGCCGCGAATCGGACGCACCACGGGCACCACGCCCGCATCCTTCATCGCCTTCATGGCCAGCTCGATGAGCTGCGGGTGCGGCTCGACCATCTTGCGCATGTTGTAGTACTGGTCTTTGAGCGTGAGGGTGAGCGCACCGCCGTACTTCTTGTTCAGCAGGTCGACGCAGCTCCACATGTAGACCTTCTTCTGCTCGAAGCGCTCGGCGTCGTGGTCGCGGATGATGTAGGCTATGTCGGCCGTCTCGACCGTGCCGTTGAAGCCCACGCAGTGGTAGAATCCCTCGTAGCCCTCGGTGTACTGCGGACGCTCGGTGGCGGGAATCAGCGAGTTGAGCTCGCAGGCCACCTCGATGGCGTTTATCATCTTGTTCTTGGCGTAGCCGGGGTGGACGTTGCGGCCCTGCACGTGGACTTTGGCGCTCGCGGCGTTGAAGTTCTCGTATTCGAGTTCGCCCTCGAACCCTCCGTCGACCGTGTAGGCGAAGTCGGCGCCGAATGCCGCCACGTCGAAGAAGTCGACGCCGCGTCCAATCTCCTCGTCGGGGGTGAATCCGATGCGGATTTTGCCGTGCGCTATCTCGGGATGCGCGATGAGATACTCGGCCGCGGTCATGATTTCGGCCACGCCCGCCTTGTCGTCGGCGCCGAGCAGCGTCGTGCCGTCGGTGTGAATCAGCGTGTGCCCTTTGAACTCGCTAAGCTCGGGGAAATCCTCGACGCGCATCGTGAGCGATGCGTTGAGCTGGATGTCCTGGCCGTCGTAGTTCTCGATGATGTGGGGTTTGACGCCTGCGCCGCTCATGTCGGGCGCGGTGTCGACGTGGGCGATGAAGCCGATGACCGGCGCGTGCTCGCAGCCCGGAGTTGCGGGAATCGTACCCATGGTGTAGCCGTACTTGTCGGTCGTGACGTCGGTCATGCCGAGCGTGCGCATCTCCTCGGCGAGGTGATTGAGCAGCACCAGCTGCTTGTCGGTCGAGGGATAGGTTTGGCTGTTCTCGTCGGACTGGGTGTCGAACGAGACGTATTTCAGAAATCTGTCTTTGAGTTCCATATCTAAAAAAATCTATGTCAGGTCATTGTCTGTCTACTCCTCCTTCCTGGCCCGCAAGGTGTGCAGGGTGAAGTAGACGATAAGAGCGGCGTAGGCTGCCAGCGCCGTCCACTCGGCGGCGTTGGTGTGCATCCACTCCGCGAGCGCCCAGTCGACGTCGTAGTATTTCAGTACGGCGCTCACCACGCCCATCAGCGCGCCGCCGGCGATGAAGCCCGATGCAATCAGCGTACCGCGGTCCATGCGCGCCTTGTTGAGGGCGGTGTCCTTCGAGCGGGTCGAGACGAACCACGAGATGAGACCTCCGACGACCAGCGGAGCGTTGAGGTTCATCGGGATGAACATGCCCAGCGCGAATGCCAGCGCCGGAATCCCGATTGCCGTCAGCACGAGAGCCAGCGCCGCGCCCATGAAGTAGAGAATCCACGGAGTCTGGCCGCCCGTCATCAGCGGCTTGATTACTGCCGCCATGGCGTTGGCCTGCGGGGCGACGAGCGCTTCGGGGTTGGTCGAGGCGTCGAATCCGTAGGTCTTGTTCAGGATGATGAGCACGCCGGCCACCGTCGCGGCCGATACGAACGTACCGAGGAACTTCCACGCCTCCTGCTTGCGGGGCGTCGTTCCGAGCCAGTAGCCGATTTTAAGGTCGGTGACGAAGCCGCCGGCCATCGAGAGCGCCGTGCAGACCACGCCGCCGATGACCAGAGCTGCCGTCATGCCGCTCGTGCCGGTGAGACCCACGCTCACCAGAATGAGCGACGAGAGGATGAGCGTCATGAGCGTCATGCCCGAGACGGGGTTGGTGCCCACGATGGCTATGGCGTTGGCCGCCACGGTGGTGAAGAGGAATGCGATGATGAAGACGATGAGAATGGCTACCGTCGACTGCATCCAGTTGCCGAGTACGCCGAACTGGAAGAAGACGAACGTCGTCAGAAGCGTGGCGACCAGCACGGTCATGATGAGCTTCATCGTCAGGTCGCGCTGCGTGCGCTCCGCGGCTTCGGCCGCCGCCGACTTGCCGCCGCCCAGCTCGCGCACGGCCATGCCGAGCGCCGACTTTATTATGCCTGCCTGACGCACTATGCCGATGAGTCCGGCCATGGCGATGCCGCCGATGCCTATCGGGCGGCCGATGTACATGAACAGATTCTCGGGCGTGAATATCGAGCCGGGGTTGGCTATAATCTCCTCGGAGGTGACGCCCAGTTGCGCCACAATCATCGCCGGGTCGATGGCCTCGGCGAACGAACCCACGAGCGGCACGATTACGAACCACACCAGACACGAGCCTGCGGTGATGATGACGGCGTATTTCAGTCCGACGATGTAGCCCAGACCGAGCAGTGCGGCCGACGTGTTGACGCCGAAGACGAACTTGAAGCGGTCGGCGGCGGCCACGCCCCACTGGGCGATTCGCGTCGATACGGCCTCGGTCCAGAGTCCGAACGTGCCGACGGCGAATTCGTACAGACCGCCGATGAGACCCGCCACGGCCAGCAGCTTGGCCTGCGCGCCGCCCTTTTCGCCCGACACGAGCACCTCGGTGGTTGCCGTAGCCTCGGGGAAGGGGTATTTGCCGTGCATCTCCTTGACGAAGTACTTGCGGAACGGAATGAGCAGCACGATGCCGAGCAGTCCGCCGAAGAGCGACGAGAGGAACACCTGATAGAACTCGGCTTCCAGACCGAGGATGTAGAGTGCCGGCAGGGTGAATATCGCGCCTGCGACGATGACGCCCGAACATGCGCCTATCGACTGTATGATGACGTTCTGTCCGAGCATGTTCTTCTTGCCGAGGACATTGCCCATGCCCACGGCGATGATGGCGATGGGTATGGCGGCCTCGAAGACCTGTCCCACTTTGAGGCCGAGGTATGCGGCGGCTGCCGAGAAGATTACGGCCATGACGATGCCCATCGTCACCGAGTAGGGCGTCACTTCGGCCGGCGATGCCGACGCGGGCATCATGGGGCGGTACTCCTCGCCCGGTTTGAGTTCGCGGTAGGCGTTCTCCGGGAGGGAGGTGAGTTGTTTTTCCTGTTGCATATCTGTGAAATGTTAGTTTGCGTAAAATCCCAACCTCGCAAAAATAGCGAATTATTCGGATATAATAAACAAAACGGCCATGATTTCTGCGTTTGCCCGGCGCCGGTTCGTTTTTTCGGGCTGATGCCGTCGTTTTTCCGCTGCGTCGGTTCGGTCGGGTGCTGTTTTTGCACGGAGCGAACGTATGGAAACGAAACGACTTGCGACCGGCATATTCCCGGTCATCGGCATGGGCTGCGCTTCGTGTGCGGCGAAAATCGAAAAGGCGCTCGCCCGGTCGGAAGGCGTGGAGAGCGCCGAGGTCAACTTCGCGTCGCAGACGGCGACGGTGCGCTACGATTCGGCTCTGGCTTCACCCGATTCTCTGCGTGAGGCTGTGCGCGCTGCCGGTTACGACCTCGAAACACGGCAGGGCCCCGATGCTGTGCCGCGGTTCGGGGATGAGTCGGCCGCCGGGCGGCGTTCGCTCGGGTGGCGCACGGCAGGTGCCGTGGTGCTTGCGCTGCCCGTGGCGGTGCTCGGCATGTTCTTTCACGATGCGCCGTATGCGGGAGTCGTCATGTGGGTGCTCTCCACGGCCGTGCTGTTTCTCTGCGGCCGCGGATTTTTCGTCGGGGCGTGGCGGCAGCTGCGCCGCGGAGCGGCCGATATGGACACGCTTGTGGCGGTCGGTACGGGCTCTGCCTATCTGTTCAGTCTGTTCAATCTGCTGTGGCCGTCGTTCTGGACGGAGCGCGGGGTGACGCCCCATCTCTATTTCGAGGCGGCGAGCGTCATCGTGGCCTTCGTCATGGTCGGACGGTTGTTGGAGGAGCAGGCTAAGGCGCGGACGACGGATGCCATACGCAGGCTTGAGGGCTGTATCTTATAAAAATATCAGAGCCCACGAGACTAAGCATGATCTCGTATGCCGTCTT
>CAMWIG010000085.1 GCA_947174295.1 uncultured Alistipes sp.
GCTTCTCGGAGTACTCGACTGCGAACTTGTCCTGCTTGAAAGTTAAGAAACGGATGACACGCTCGTCGCGGCGGTACTGCGTTTCCAGCGTGTTGATGATCGAGCCCTCACCCGTGAACTCCATAAAGAAGTAGAAACCGGTGGTCTTCTTCTGAATAGGATATGCGAGCTTGCGAAGGCCCCAGTTCTCCTCATTCACGATCTGACCGCCGTTTTCGGTGATTACGCCTCGGAATTTGTCAGCAACCTCCTGCACCTGAGCCTCGGACAGAACCGGCGTGACAATGAAAACGGTTTCGTAATTGTTCATGATACTTAAAAATAATTAAAATTTATGCTTCAAAAGCGCGACAAAGATAGCAATATTTTTTCGTTCGACAAACAAATCGACCTCTAAAATTGCTGAATCACGCTATTTTACCGCGTCGCAAATTCTGTCGAACACCTCGTCCATCGTGCCGACGCCGTCCACGCGAGCGTATTTGCCCTGCTTCGAGTAGTGGTCGGCGACCACGGCCGTCTGTGCGTTGTATACCTCGATGCGGTTGCGGATGACATCCTCCGATGCGTCGTCGGCGCGTCCCGAGTCCTTGCCGCGCAGCAGGATGCGGCGCACGAGCTCCTCTTCGGGCACGTCCATGTAGACCATCGTGTCGACCTTTTCGCCCATCTCGGCGAGTATGCGGTCGAACGCTTCGGCCTGCGCCGTGGTGCGGGGGAAGCCGTCGAAGATGTTTCCCTTGACGTCGCGGTGCGATGCGAGGTACGACGCGATGATGTCGATTACCAGCGAGTCGGGCGCGAGCTGGCCGGCCTCGATGTATCCCTTCATTTTGCGGCCGAGCTCGGTGTCGTTGGCGATTTCGCCGCGGATGACCTCGCCGGTCGAGATGTGGTTGAGATTGAATTTTTCGCGTAAGCGCTGTGCCTGGGTTCCTTTTCCGCAGCCCGGAGCACCGAAAAGTACGATATTTAACATCTTTGTTTTTATTGGTCGCGGCAAAATTACACTATTTTGCGAGAAATGGCAACATTCGGCGGCTTTTGTAGATATTTATAGTACTTTTGTAGAAATTTTGCGCCCGGCGGCCGGCAGCCGTGCGGGCTGTCTTAACCATCTATTGCGGAATTATGGCAGAAAAGAAACGTACTGAAATAGCCGAACTCGGCGAGTTCGGACTCATCGACCGCCTCACGAGCGGCTTCGCGCCGAAGAACGCGTCGACTTTGAAAGGCGTCGGGGACGATGCCGCAGTCATCGCCGCCGGCGAGGGAATGTGCAAGGTTCTGACGTCGGACATGATGCTCGAAGGCGTGGACTTCGACCTCACGTATTTTCCGATGAAACATCTGGGCTACAAGGCTGTAACGCGAGGCATCTCCGATGTGCTGGCCATGAACGCGCGGCCCGAGCAGATTACCGTGTCGCTGGGCGTGTCGTCGAAACTCTCGGTCGAGGCGCTCGACGACTTCTACGAGGGTGTGCGCTTCGCGTGCGAGGAGGCCGGCGTCGACCTTGCGGGCGGCGACACAACGGCTTCGGTGACCGGCTTCGTCATCTCGGTCACGGCCGTAGGCTCGGTCGAGGCCGACAGGGTGGCATACCGCAGCGGCGCGCAGCTGAACGACCTGATATGTATCACGGGCAATCTCGGCGCGGCGTATATGGGACTGCATCTTCTCGAACGCGAGCGCCGCGTGCTGAGCGACGTGAAGAATCCCGAGCCGCAGTTCAAGGGCTACGAATATCTGCTCGAAAAGTACCTCAAACCGCGCGCCCGCCGCGACATCGTCGACTCGCTGGCCGCGGAGGGCATAGTCCCCACGTCGATGATCGATCTCTCGGACGGTCTGTCCAGCGATTTGCTGCAAATTTGCCGCGCGTCGAAGTGCGGTGCGCGCATCTACCTCGAACGCATACCCATCGCCCGCCAGACTTCGGCCCTCGCCGAGGAGCTGCATGCCGACCCGGTGGTCGCGGCGCTGCACGGCGGCGAAGACCACGAGCTGCTCTTCACCGTGCCGCTGGCCATGCAGGAGAGGGTCGTGGCCATGGGCGGAGTCGACATCATCGGCCACATCACGGCGGAGTCGACGGGAGCCTATCTCGTAACGCCCGACGGCAGCGACATACGTCTCAAAGCCCAAGGGTTCGTCGATAACGAAGAGTAGTCGGCCATTGGCAAAGTCAGCGAACCAGCGGCAGTCCGTCACTCGGACTGCCGCTGGTTTTTAGTCGCCCGGAATAGGGGCGGATAAAATAGCTCTTATATAAATAGGTGCAGGCTTGCAAGCCGAATCTGCCGGCGGTATTGTCGCCGACGTTCGGCGGTGCCGGCGGTGGAATGACCGCAATTGTCGCCGCGACGGCTAATCGCCGGCTGATTGGTTGTCGACGGAGCCGATGAATCCGAGCACTTCGCGGCCGAACTCCTCGGGGCGCTCCATGGAGAGCATATGGCCGCAGTCGTCGATTACGACCATGCGGCCGCGGGGCAGATACCGCAGAATCTCGGGCGAAGGGTTGACGCGGTTGTGTTCCGAACGTCCCTCGACGAGCAGCACGGGCACATCGGGGCGCTGCTCCTTTATCATGGCCCATGCGTCGAGCCCGACGATTACGCGCACCTCCTTGTGCAGCGGCTGCCAGGCCGACCACTCGTCTATCATGCGCCGCAGCGGTTCGCGCATGCGTTCGCGCTGCGAACCTGCCGAGCGCATCAGCCCCTCGAACCATTCGTGCTTCATCGAGTCGACTCCGCGGGCGCGCAGCGCCGCAATCTCGGCGTCGCGCCGTGCCGACTCCTCGGCATCCATCGGAGTGCTCGGACCGGGCGAGCGGCGGATGTTGCCGCTCGCGAGCGTCGCCGAGAGTATCCGCTCGGGATGTACGCCCAGCATGTCGGCGCCGACGAATCCTCCCATGGAGAGCCCGACCAGATGCGCACGCTCGATGCCCAAAGCATCCATTACAGCGACCAAGTCGCCGGCATGGGTGAATTGCTGCGTCTCCGACTGCTCCGACGACTTGCCGTAGCCGCGGAAATCGAATCTCACGACGCGATGTCCGGCCCGTGCGAAGCTCTCGAACTGCTCGTCCCACATGCGCAGGTCGAGCGAATGGCCGTGCAGCAGGATGACGGGCGACCCGTCGCCGCACTCCTCGTAGTACAAGGTCGCGCCGTCCGAAGTCTCGACCGTGCCGCTGCTGACGGTCGGTCCGCATGCCGCGAGTGTCGCCAGCGCGGCGAGGATGGCTGCAAGCATGAACCTCGGTGCCGCCATTATTCGAACTGCGTGGTGTCGGCGACGCTCTCGCCCACGTCGATAAGCGTGTCCTCGGCGGCGCCCAGCGAGCGGTAATAGTCGTTGAAGTACGCGACGATATCGCGCCGTCCGGCATATGCGGCCAGATAGTAGAGCTTGTCGAGCAGATATATCTGATAGTCGATAGAGTCGGTCACCATGTCGGCGTGGATGCCTTCGAATGTCAGGTAGTACTCGATGTACTCGATGATGTTCTCGGCGTACTCCATGAGCAGCGCGTCGCCCTTCTCCTTCTCGCCGGCCAGATAGTAGGCGTGGATGAGCGGGAAGGTGTTCGAGTAGGTGAATCGCAGTTTGGAGGTTGGCAGCACTTCGAGCGCCTTGTCGAGCAGCTCGACGGCCTCCTCGGTGCGGTCGAGGTCTATCAGAGCCATGGCCACGCGTGCGAATCCGTCGCGCAGGTGTGCGGCGTTGATGTTGAACTGCGTGAAGTGGTCGAGCAGAACGCGTTCGTCGGCCAGATTGCCGTAGCGGAATGTTTCGAGCAGCAGCGGTGCGGCATAGTCGGGGTCGACGCGTCCCACGTCGCCGTAGTTGGAGTCGTAGGGAGTGCGAATCGGCACCAGGCGGTAGGCGAATCCGTCGAATTGCATGTAGTCGAGCAGTCCGAGGTCCTTGACCGTGAACGTCTGCGTGAAGAAGAGCGGGCGCTTCCACTCGAAGTTGGCCAGCAGGTCGACGAGCATCATCTGCGACTTGTCGAGCGTCTCGGCTTTGATGTCGATGTAGACCGTGTCGACCATCTTGTCGCGATCCTGTTCGCGGACGATGCCCGAAGCGATGGCGTTATCCTTGTCGACCGGTATGGCTATCCGTCGGCTGGGGATGTAGTCCACCATCTCGTCGCGGTAGGGGATTTTGGTGTTGGGGTGTTCGCTGGCGATGAAGTCGATGACCTCCTTGCCCGTCACGGCGCGGTTCACGCGTTCGACCACGGGGATGAAGTCGTTGGCCGACGCCATGTATTTCGAGCGCGGCAGCGTGAACGGCACGGGCGCCGACTCGTTGGCGGCGTCGCGCATCTCCTCGATATACCAGTCGCCGTTCAGATAGGAGGTATTCATGATTCTGACGTCGGTGCGCACGCCGTCGACCTCCTGATTGAACCACAGCGGGAAGGTGTCGTTGTCGCCGTAGTTGATGATTATCGAGTTGGGGAGAGTCGATTGCAGGTAGTTCCAGCCTATGTCGCGCGCCCAGGTGCGGTGCGAACGGTCGTGGTCGTCCCAGTTTTCGGCGGCGAGGATTCCCGGCACGGCGAGCGCTATGACTGTGGCTGCCGCAACGGCCGCACGGTCGCGTCCGCGCAGCAGCGAGGCGAACATCTCGCGCAGGGCGAGCACGCCCAGTCCTATCCAGATGCAGAACGCATAGAACGAACCGGCGTAGACGTAGTCGCGCTCGCGCGGTTCGCCGGGCTGCGTGTTGAAGTAGACGACCAGTGCGATGCCCATCATGATGAAGAGCCACATCACCACCGCGAAGTTGCGCTGGTCGCGGTTGGCATGCCATACCAGACCGATGATTCCCAGCAGGAACGGCAGGAAGTAGTAGGTGTTGCGAGCCGGGTTTTCGGCGACCTCGCGCGGGAGATTCTCCTGCGGGCCGAGGTAGAGTCTGTCGATGAATCCTATTCCCGAGAGCCAGTTGCCGTCGGTTATCGTCGCACCGTTTGCCTGAATATCGTTCTGGCGTCCCACGAAGTTCCACAGGAAATAGCGCCAGTACATGTAGTTGAGCTGGTAGGAGAAGAAGAAGCAGAGGTTTTCGCCGAATGTCGGCTCGGTGATTCTGACGGGTTCGTAGCCGTCGTCGGGGTCGTAGATGCGCGTGCGGCCGTAGTCGAGCACCTCGCCGCGCTGCGGACGCCCTTGCGCGTCGCGGATTATCTCGCCGTCGTCGTCGCGCAGAATGTCCGTCTTGGTGCGGTATGCGGCCCACGGCTTGAAGTCGCGCTCCCTCTTGTTGTGGCTCCACATGCGGGGGAATACGTGCATGAACTCGTCGGGTACGACATAGTCTTTGATGCCGGTCGCGGATTTGTAGATGTTCTCGTCCTTGTCATAGTAGTAATAGGTGCGCGGATTGGCTGCGAGCACCGGCGCGGAGTAGTAGGGCCCGTAGAGCAGCGGACGGTTGCCGTACTGGTCTCGGTTGAGCACCGACAGCAGAGCGTGCGGATTGTCGGGGTCGTTGCTGTTCATCGGGGGATTCACGGCAGCGCGTATCGTTACGGATGCGTAGGAGCCGAAACCTATGATTATCATCAGCGTGGAGAGCAGCACGGTGTTCCATGCCGTCAGTCCCTTGCGGTGGGTTTTCCACACTCCCCAGCCGAGAGCCGACACGAGCGCCAGCGAGAAAGCGACCATTCCCGAGTTGACGGGCAGCGACAGCGTGTTGACGAACAGCAGGTCGACCATGGCGCCGGCGTAGACCGTGTAGGGAATGATTATGCCGTTTATCGCGAGCAGAATGGCTCCGGCGACGAGTGTCGCGGCGGCAAGACCCTTGACCGTGACCCGCTCCGTGCGGCGGAAGTAGTAGATGAACACCAGTGCCGGGATGGTCAGCAGGTTGAGGATGTGCACGCCTATCGACAGACCCATGAGGTAGGCGATGAGGATTATCCAGCGCATCGAGTGCGGCTCGTCTGCCTGGTCCTCCCATTTGAGCATGAGCCACACGACGAGCGCCGTGAACATCGACGACAGAGCGTAGACCTCGCCCTCGACGGCCGAGAACCAGAACGTGTCGGTGAACGTGTAGGCCAGAGCGCCTATGGCGCCGGCGGCCAAGGAGGCCAGAGCGTCGTTGCGCGACAGCTCCCCGCCGCGCATGAAGATTTTGCGTGCGAGGTGGGTTATCGTCCAGAAGAGGAAGAGTATGCAGAATGCGCTCGCCAGGCAGTTCATGGCGTTGACCATGTGCGGCACGTAGTGGGTCGACGGTGCGAGTATCGTCGCCAGACGGGCCAGCATCATGAAGAGCGGCGCTCCGGGAGGGTGTCCCACTTCGAGCTTGTAGGATGTTGCGATGAACTCGCCGCAGTCCCAGAGACTCGACGAAGGCTCCATCGTGAGCAGATAGGTGGCGGCAGCCACGGCGAAGACCGCCCAGCCGACGATATTGTCCCAGCGTTTGAAGAAATTCATGCCTGTGATATGTTTTTAACATGCAAAATTAACTATTTAACGCCGAAAAGCAACCTTTATTTCGCAAATGTTCATCATTCGGATAATTATTGTTATTTTTGGCGGTGCGCCGATACGGCAGGCATGCGGCTCCACGCCGGGCAGTGTGCGGCTGCGCCTTTGCGAATCGCCGGGGCGGTAATTATCGGCAATTGTTGAAGAACGATATGAGACGGATTATGAAAAACATACTTGTCGCGGCCCTTCTTGCGGCTGCAATGCTCTCGACATCGGCCTGCGGCGGCTCCGACACTACTCCCGGCCCGAAACCCGAAGATCCGCCCGTCGTACCGCCCGTGTTCGAGTGGCCCGACCCCGGTTACGAGTCGTCGGACTATTCGGCCGACGGCAGGGTGGAGGTCTTGCAGCTGGCCTCGGAGGGTCGCGGCGTCGACGTGGTGTTCATGGGCGACGGCTTCTCCGATCGTCTGGTTGCCAACGGGCACTACGCCGAGATGATGAACCGCGCCGTCGAAGCCTTCTTCTCCGAGGAGCCCGTGCGCTCGTTCCGCCGGCTGTTCAACGTCTATGCGGTTACGGCCGTGTCGCGCAACGAGGTGGTGGGAGGCACGGCCGAGACGGCTCTCGACTGCGACTTCGAGGACGGAACGACCGTCATAACGGGCGACGACAACGCCTGCCTGGCCTATGCCCAGTGCGTGCCCGAGCTTTGCGGGGATGCCGATCGGCTGAACGAACTGGTCATCGTCGTGGTGGTGAACGAAATCCGCTGGGCCGGAACGTGCTATCCCTACGGGCCGTGGTCGATTCTCGACGGAGCGCCGCTCGCGGGCGATTACGGCCGCGGTTTCGCGGTGACATATTCGGCATACGCCGATTTCGACGATTTGACATATACGGTGGTGCACGAAGCCGTGGGGCATGGATTCGCCAAACTCGCCGACGAGTACTACTCGCCGGGCGAGTCGCTGTCGATATCCGACAGGCTCTACTACGAGAATACGCAGCAGTTCGGCTACTGGCGCAACGTAGACTTCTCGGGTTCGGCCGACGGTTGCGCATGGAGTTTCTACCTCTCGGACGGTCGCTACGCCGGAACCGACGTGGGCTACTTCGCCGGCGGATGCTACTGCGAGTCGGGCGTGTGGCGCTCGTCGCAGCAGAGTCTGATGTTCTACACCGAGGGCGGATTCAATGCCGTAAGCCGCGAGTCGATATACCGCCGCATACACTCGCTGGCCTACGGCGATTCGTGGAGTTTCGATGCCGAGGAGTTCGCGGAGTGGGATTCGCGCTGCGTGGGTGCCGCCGCGCCGCGCCGAAGCATCCTGCGCGGACGCGAACCTCTGCCGCAGCCGCGCATCGTCGAGCCCGGGCGACGCAGGTTGGAGGTAAGGACGGGTGATTGTTAATAATTATTTAACAATTCGCATTTTGCTTAATATCCGGATGTTCGACAGCTGAAAAAGTGTAAAATCGAAATCGGCATTCCTCTTTAATCGACCGAATCGTAATGATTTCGGTCGATTCGTTTTTCGCGGGCCGCATGGCCGGGAGAACATGTTGAGGGTTAATTGCATATATTTGTAACATCACCGCCGTTCGGCAACCGCTGTTATTTAATCCTAAACTAAAAGTCTATGAAGAAGTATTGTCTTTCGATGATGACTGCGGCAGCG
>CAMWIG010000086.1 GCA_947174295.1 uncultured Alistipes sp.
ACTGCGAGCGGAATCGTCGACCAGAATATCGACGGCTGTTTCGGCTCGCGATTTTTCAGAAAGTTTATCATCTGCCCCAACCTGTTTTCGTTCAGGCTGCAAATGTAATAAAAAAGCGCGAAAAAGTTCGGGGCGGCCCTACCTCTGCGGAAGAATCACCGTCAAACACCGCCACGCCGCGCCAGGGCGCGGGACAGCAGACGCGATTATGAATGCCATGCGATATCAGTATGCGTGCTCGTCGTCGGCAATCTCGGCCTTCGTTATCGGTTTGCTGTCTATGACCCGCCATGCGTACCAGATGTAGGCCGCGACGAACGGTATGAGCAGCGACACCCAGCTCATCGCACGCAGCGTGAACTCGCTCGACGACGAGTTGCCGATGTTGAGCGACGATTGCAGGTCGACCGTCGAAACGTAGTAGCATGTCTTGTTCCAGCCGACGCTCAGCATCAGCGCCAGCACGAAGAGCACCGTTCCCGAACCGCTGAACCATATCGCCCGGCCGTCGAGACGCTGCCATGCGACATACGAACCTCCGAGAATCAGCCCCAGACCCGCGGCGAGCATGACCAGCAGGCCGGGCATCTCGATGAAGTTGTGCAGGTAGCGGAAATCCTCGCCAGTGATGTATGCCGGCTCCTCGTATCCATACGACGCGCCCTTGCCCCAGACCATGGTGCCGAGAAACATCAGCACGAAGAACACCAGCGGCACGATGTTGTAAATCGACTGATGAGCGATGCGCTGACGCATCGTCCGATCGTCGATGTTGTTCAGAAAGTAGTGCCCGGCGAGCGTGCGCGAGAGGAATACGAGCGTCAGGCCCAGCAGCCAGTCGGTGCTCTCGGCGAAGACTTCGAGACCGTGCCACGGCGTCGCCCACTGCGAGATGACGGGATTTCCCGCTTCGGCGATATTCAGGCGGTCGACCGTAAACGGAGCACCCGTGAAGAATGTTCCGAGCGCCATGCCCAGAAGCATCGGGCCGAGGAATCCGTTGATGAGCAGGAAACGCTCGTATACCCGCGCTCCGAATATGTTGCCCGGCTTGCGGCGGTACTCGTAGGCGACGGCCTGCAAGACGAATACGAGCAGTATGAGCATCCACACGTAGCACGCACCGCCGAAACTCGTGGAGTAGAACAGCGGGAACGAGGCGAAGAACGCTCCGCCGAACGTTACCAGCGTGGTGAACGTAAGCTCCCACTTGCGGCCGAGCGAGTTGACGAGCATGTTCATGTCGTCGGGCGTCGCGCTCAGTTCGCAAATCATGCTCTGACCGCCCTGCACGAAGAGCATCAGCACGAGCAGCGCGCCAAGCAGCGAGATGATGAACCACCAGTAGTGTTGCAGAAATATCAATGTCGTCATAATGTCTATCGTTTATCGGGGCCTTTTTGTATTTGTTTCATCATGATGCCTATCTCGGCGGCGAGAAGTCCCGTGAAGAGGGCCAGAAAGATGAAGAACGTGACGATGACCGACGCCGACGGCAGTTTCGAGACGGCTATTCCCACGGGCATCATGTCCTGTATGGCCCACGGCTGCCGCCCGACTTCGGCGACTATCCATCCGGCCTGCGAGGCCGCATATGCGAGCGGAACGCTCCACACGGCAGCCAGCAGCAGCCAGCGACACTTGTCGCGCGAGAGAACATCGTGCCACGCATACCAGCACAGCGCGGCGAACAGCGCGATGAACAGCAGACCGAGTCCAACCATCACGCGGAACGAGAAGAAGAGCAGAGGTATGTGCGGCACGGCGTCGGTGGGCGCTTTGAGATAGCCGTAGCCGAAATATGCGAAGTACTCCGTGAGGAACGTCTCGCCCTCGACGGTCGAGGGGTCGAACTTGGCGGCAATTTCGTTCATCGCCGCACGGTCGCGCTCAGCGCGCGCTCGGCGATAGCGGTCGAGTTCGGCGACGGCGACCTTTCCGCGGCGCATCTTCTCCGACACGGACATTATGCCGTGCTTCGGATTGCCCCACACCAGGTCGTTGATACCCGCCACGTAGGCGTCGGCATCGCGGAAGCTCATCACCGACAACAACCTCGGAATATCTATCTTGAAGTAAAACTCCTCGCCCGAACGGCGCTGCGTCTCGGGGCGGAACCCCCCGATGACGGTCAGCGGAGCACCCTGTTCGCCGTCGTAGAGCGCCTCCATTGCGGCGAGCTTCATAGGCTGCGTCCGGGCGATTACGGCACCCGACCTGTCGCCCGACATCGCGGCGACGAGCGAAAAAAAGAGTCCGAAATACGACGCCACGGCGATGCTGCGCCGCGCGACGAGCAGCTCGCGGTTGCGAAGCAGGTACCACGCGCTGACGCCGACGACGAACAGAGCCGCCAGCACGAACGACGATGTGACCGTGTGCACGAACTTGTTTATCGCCACGGGCGAAAAGAGCACCTCCCAGAACGATGTCATCTCGTTGCGCACCGTTTCGAGGTTGAACGTGCAACCCACCGGATGCTGCATCCACGCGTTGGCCACCAGAATCCACAGTGCCGAGAGGTTGGCGCCGATGGCCGTCAGCCACGTGGCGGCGAGGTGGAACCGCCGGCTCACCTTGTCCCAGCCGAAGAACATCACGGCGATGAACGTACTCTCCAAGAAGAAAGCCATGATGCCCTCGATGGCCAGCGGAGCGCCGAATATGTCGCCCACGAAGTAGGAGTAGTTCGACCAGTTGGTGCCGAACTCGAATTCGAGGATGAGCCCCGTGGCCACGCCGATGGCGAAGTTCACGCCGAACAGACGCATCCAGAAGCGGGCCGTAATACGCCAGTAGGGGTCGCACGTGCGCACGTAGAAGGTCTCCATTATGGCGCACAGCACGCTCAGACCGAGCGTCAGCGGCACGAAAAGCCAATGGTAGATTGCCGTGAGGGCGAACTGCGCCCGCGACCAGTCGACCGTTTGTAAGATATCGTTCATAGGTTATCGTTGATATATTCGGTTCGCACACCCGGCGTCTCCGCAGCCGCGAAGTTTTCCAGCACGGCATCCGCACGCTCCCGCGCGCTCTTCGAGGCCATCGGATCGCGGAAGAAGAAGACTCTGAGCACGGCGAACATTATGAACAGTTTGATGAGAATCACCGCCCACAGCGTGCGGCCGAGCGTCATCGAACGGAAACCGTCGACGTAAAACTTCGCTGCGCGCAGCAGTATGTTCGCTCGCTCCGACTCCATGTGCACCGATTAATCGACCGAAATTACGAATATTTGTCGTTTTTTCCAAATCATCCGCCGGATTCGGCCCTGCTCCGGCAAAAAAAAGTCCGGCATCGGCATATAAGGATGCCGGTGCCGGACTCTGCGTCCGAACGAGGGGCAGGACTACTCCTGTTCCTCGTTCTTGCCGAACGGATAGTTGTTGTCGACCACGTCGTCGAAGCGCATTCCCTTCTCGTAGATGCGCATCGCGCGACGGCTCATGCCCATCATCGAGAAACCGCCGTCGTGGTAGAGGTTCTGCATCGTGACCTTGCGCGTGAGGTCCGAGAAGAGCGTCAGCACGTAGTCGGCGCAGTCGGCAGCCGTGGCGTTGCCCAGCGGCGACATGCTCTCGGCGAACTCCATCAGGTCGCCCAGACCCAGCACTCCGCTGCCGGCCGTAGTCGGCGTCGGCGACTGCGACACGGTGTTGATGCGCACGTGCTTCTCGCGGCCGTAGATATAGCCGAAGCTGCGGGCGATGGACTCCAACAGAGCCTTGGCATCGGCCATGTCGTTATATCCGTAGAGCGTGCGCTGCGCGGCTATGTAGCTGAGCGCCACGATGGAGCCCCACTCGTTCAGAGCATCCTTCTTGCGCAGCACCTGAATCATCTTGTGGAACGAGATGGCCGATATGTCGAGCGTCTTGGCGAGATAGTCGTAGTCCAAATCGTCGTAGGTGCGGCCCTTGCGGACATTGGGCGACATGCCGATGGAGTGGAGCACGAAGTCGAACTTGCCGCCGAAGTGCTCCATAGCCTTGTCGACCAGCGTCGAGAGGTCGTCGACCGACGTGGCGTCGGCCGGAACGACTATCGTTCCGCACTTCTCGGCCAGCTGGCCGATAGTACCCATACGTATCGAGACCGCAGTATTCGTGAGCACGATTTCGGCACCCTCTTCTACGGCGCGCTCGGCCACTTTCCATGCTATCGACTGCTCGTTCAGAGCGCCGAAAATGATTCCTTTCTTTCCTTTGAGTAAATTGCAGGACATGTTTTCTGTCATTAATTATTATCACTTGCCGCGACCGCCGAACGGGCCGGGCATCTCATTAAACCGCGGCAAAGGTAATAAATTTTTTCCAAAGACCGCTTTTTTTGTCCGAAGATGCGCAAGCGCAGTCCGCGAGCGGCATCGCAGAGCGGCCGAATGCGGAGACACTCACGCCCCTGTACGGCCATGAAAACAGAGGATGTGCCGAAATTCGAATTTCGGCACATCCTCGAAAGTCGTACTCGGGCTTTCGCCGCCAGAACTACTTGATGCGCTCGTAGTACTCGCGGGTACGGGTATCGACGCGAATCTTGTCGCCGGTGTTGATGAACAGAGGCACGCGAACCGTAGCGCCGGTGTTCACCGTGGCGGGCTTCAACGAGTTGGTCGAAGCGGTATCGCCCTTGATTCCCGGCTCGGTGTAGGTAACCTCCATGTCGACGATGGGAGGAAGCTCGGCCGAAAGGACGGTCTCCTTCTCGGTGTGGAACATCACCTCGACGATCTGGCCGTCGGCCATCAGGTCGTAGTTCGAGATGAGGTTCTTGTCGATGTTTATCTCCTCGAAAGTCTCGGTGTGCATGAAGTGAGCACCCAGGTCGTCCTCGTAAGTGAACTGGTAGGGACGGCGCTCCACGCGCACGGGCTCGATCTTCGCGCCGGACGAGAAGGTGTTGTCGAGAACGCGGCCGTTTTCGAGATTTTTGAGTTTGGTGCGCACGAATGCGGGACCTTTACCGGGCTTAACGTGCTGGAAATCTACGATCTGAAACGTCTTGCCGTCCATCTCGATGCACATGCCGATTTTAATGTCTGCGGTAGTTGCCATAAATATTGTTTTACGTTATTGTAATTTTCGATTGCGCAAAGGTATTATTTTTTTTCGAATAGACGAAATCCGAACTCACTTTTCGCAGCCAGGCCATTCATAGTGAGCCGCTTCGACGCCGGCATGCGCCAGAGCCCTCTCGACGACCGACCGGCAGAGCTCCTCGATGCTTCGCGGACGGGCGTAGAACGACGGAGAGGCGGGCACCACGACTGCGCCGCACTCGGTGACGGCCGTCATGTTGCGCAGGTGCACGAGCGAATAGGGCGCCTCCCTGACGACGAGCACCAGCGGACGCCGCTCTTTGAGCATCACGTCGGCCGCACGCTCTATGAGCGACTGCGACACACCGGCCGCCACGCGGCCCACCGTACCCACCGTGCACGGAACCACTATCATCGCGTCGTAGCGCGCCGAGCCGCTCGCCACGGGGGCGAACATGTCGTCGTTGCGATAGATGTCGATACGACTGCTCTCGGGCAGACGCTCGCCTTCGAACTCCGCAACCTCGCGCGCACGGTCGCTGCATATGAGCGCTATGCGCTCGACCTGCGGTGCGCCGAGCAGGGCTTCGAGCGTCAGACGCGCGTAGACCGCACCGCTCGCTGCGGTCACGGCCACGATGATTCGTTTTTTTATCGGAGTATTTGCCATACCGCAAAAATAGCGAGTTTTCGGCAATTCGACAGCATTCGCAGCTGCGAACGGCTTTTTTTTGCTTTTTCTGCTTATATTTGCCCCGATAACCATGAACGACAACCCGACGTAACGAAAATATTATTCAGGTAACAATGAGAAAATGGATGAATCTTGCGGTTTGCACAGCAATCGCAGTCTCAGGCGCAATCCTCGCATCGTGCTCCGACGACGAGCCCGCGAACGGCGGAGGTAACGGAAGCGGCGAAATCGAACTCTCCGACACAGGCGTGATGGCCTACTACACCGGCGACTACTACGAAGTCGGCACGGGCAATGTCTACATCAACTTCACGCAGGGCGACATCACGGCCGAGTACGACGAGTTCGACGACCTGACCGGCTACTCCGGCACAGGTTCGGTGCTGTGCATCGACCTCAACCAGGCTCTGTCGTCCGACCCCGACCAGGTGGTTCTGACGGCCGGCACCTACATCGTCGACGCCTCCGAGAGCTACGCCGCAGGCACGGTCAACGGCTCCGACAGCTACCTGCTCGACGTCGTCGACGGAGTGGCCACCGAGTGCACGTTCACCTCGGGCAGCGTCGCAATCGAGAGCCTCGGCGACAAAATCTACAAGTTCGACTACGACTTCGTCGGTTCGAACGGCGCAGCCGTCAAGGGCAGCTACACCGTTCTGTGCCGTGTCATCAACCGCTCCGAGGAGGGCGTGATGAGCAATCTCGACGCCGACGTCGAGGCCAAAGACCTGACCGAAGCGCTGTTCGTCTACGAGGGAGACCTCTACGAGACCGGCGAGTCCGACATCTATCTGATAATGATGGGAGACAAGGATTTCGACATCGAGACCAACTACGGCCCGGGCAACAGCATCATGCTGTCGCTCTGCGTCGAGCCCGGCTCCTCGAACGGCATTCCGGCCGGCACCTACGACGCGTTCGTCGACATCAACACGGCCGAGGAGCTCCCCGCGGGAAGCTGCATAGCCGGCATGTACTACTGGGGCCAGTACCTCGGATGCTGGTACTTCAACGACACGCTCCAATACGAATCTTCGCTCTGCGGCGGTTCGCTGACGGTAGCGAACGACGGCGGCGCATACACCATCGGCGGAACGCTCCTCGACGGCAAGGGCCGCAGCGTGGAAATCCGCTACTCGGGCACGCCGGTCATAATCGACGACACCCGCGCGTCAACGCACCGCGCATCGGTGCGCAAGGCGGCGTCGAAAGTCCGCAAATAAGCCCGTCCCGCACAATAGGCAAGGGGCTGTCCGACGCGTCGGACAGCCCCTTCTTCTTGCGGCCGCACACCGGGGCCTACAACTCTATGGCCTTGCACCGCAGGCCGAGCTCGCGGCACTTTTCGAGCGTGCGCGGCAGGGCGTAGCGCATGTTGCGGAACGACTTCTCGCTGTCGTGGAAAACCACGATCGACCCGCCCTGCAAATATTTGGTCACATTGCGCAGACAGGTGCGCGGAGAGAGGCTGCGGTTGTAGTCGCGCGAGATGATGTCCCACATGATTATCTTGTAGCGCTGCGCCACGGTGCGCATCTGCGACGGGGTGACTCGCGCATACGGCGGGCGGAACAGGTCGGAGCGTATGAAGTCGTTGGCGAAATCGACATCCTCGATGTAGCGCTCCAAAGGCATGCCCCACCCCTTCTGATGCGAGTAGGTGTGGTTGCCGACCTTGTGCCCCGCGTCCACTATGCGGCGATAGAGGTCGGGGTAGAGTTCGACGTTCTTGCCCAACACGAAAAACGTGGCTTTGGCATCGTACTTGTCGAGCGTTGCCAGAATCCACTCCGTAATACCGGGCGTCGGGCCGTCGTCGAACGTCAGAAACACGCTCTGCGGGTCGTCGATCTCCCAGATAAGGTCGGGCATGAGCCGGCGGATGATTTTCGGCGGTTTGAATCGCATGTCGGGTCCTCCATAATTTATACGGCTACAAATTTAATAAAATTCGCACAAACGGCGAAACGTGCCGAAAATTTATTATCTTTGTGACTGATAATCCGACGCCCGGCCCATACGACTCACCGCCAACGATTTGCCGCGCTGCGGAGGCACCCGATGTCAAAACAAAACATTACGAAAATGAAAAGATTTCTGTTGTTCTTCATAGTTGCAGCGTCAGCCGCGGCGACCGTAGCCTGCGACGCACTGAACTCGCTCACCACGGCACGGCAGGCCCAGTCGCAGGGTTCGCCGTACGAACTGGTAATCGTCTGCCAGCCCCGCCAATGGGACGGCGAAGTAGGCGAC
>CAMWIG010000087.1 GCA_947174295.1 uncultured Alistipes sp.
TTCAGCGCATAGCCGACCATATAGGCATGCGCGGCGACGAGCAGATGACCGTAGCCGTCGACCACACTCAGCCCGCCGGCAACCTGTTCACCGTTCCCGCATCGGTGACCTTCGCCGCCGGCGAAACGAAGGCCGAGATGACCATCTCATTCGACTTCGCCAAAATCGAGCCCGATGCGCAGTATGTCATCACGCTGGCTATCAGCGACACCGACGCTACGACGCAGTACGGCGCCGAGTCGTACACCTTCGCAATCTGCTATCCCGCGCCCTACAAGTCGATAGGTGTATGTACGTTCACCGACAACATCCTCGCCGGTTATTACAATTTCAACATTGCGACCTGGCAGTGCGAAATCGAGGAGAACGAGGTTACCGCAGGTCTGTTCCGACTGAAAAACGTATTTACCTCGACCTGCCCGTATTGGAATCCGAGTCAGTTCGCCGGATGGCCCGATGTCTACCTCTACATCGACGCAACGGATCCCACGAAGGTGCTGATTCCCGAGCAGGAGCTCGGCATCGATCTGGGCGACGGCATGTTCACCGTTACGACTGCCGCCTACGGCTCCTACAAGGACGGTATCATCTCGTGGCCCGCAAAGGGACTTGCGGTTTCCGAGACGGAATATGAGAACGGAGCATTCTTCTACACGAACGGAAGCGGTGCGACGCGTATCGCAATGCCCGGCGTCGTGCTGCTCGATCCTCAGGTCGAACTGGAAGGCGTAGGCACGTTCGTCGACAACGACGGTGCGGCATCCTACATCGTCAACATCACGCCCAACGAGGATACAGCCGGTTACAAATACGCAGTCGTAAGCGGCAGCATCGCATTCGAGGAGACCGAGGTTGCCGAAGTGGCGGCCGGCATTATCGCCGGTACGACCGAGTCGACCGACGGCCAGCTCTCCGGCGCGACCGCAAGTGTCAGAATTCCCATCGAGGCCGACGGCAAGTACACTGTCGTATTCGTGCCCTACGGTCTTAACGAAGGTTCCGAAGTCTACGGCAATGCCGC
Organism: uncultured Alistipes sp.; assembly: GCA_947174295.1. GTDB lineage: Bacteria > Bacteroidota > Bacteroidia > Bacteroidales > Rikenellaceae > Alistipes. Next base: position 1,022 of record CAMWIG010000087.1, read on the forward strand.
AGCACTCAACTTCGGCGTAGCCGTGGGGGGGGGTGAGCTCGAACCAGATCCCGACGTCGACGAATACATCGGCAGCTATACGCTCTACTGTATGGAGCCTGCTCAGGAGGAGGGCGCTGACGACGAGGCTATTTACTGGCCGGGCGTAACTATCTCCGAGATTACCGATCCCAGTTATCTGGCGGCAGGTCTCAATGTGATGATTACCGGTCTGCTCCCGTACAACTTCACTGGCACCACCGACGGCGTTCCCGCAATATACGATCGTGCTTCGCACACGATTCTCATCCAGAGCGGCTACTACTTCGGCGACGCGACGCTGCCCCTCAGCGTCGGCTCGGCACGCATTCTGTTCAGAGCTTTGGCCTGGGAGGCAGGCGCATTCTCCGATGAGGTTCGCTTGAAGCTCAACAAGGAGACCGGCGTCATATCGTTCGTGAAATCGTTCAGCGCTCCCTCCGATGATGCTTCCACCAACGGTTACGCTCTTTACTGCGTCAGCGCAGAAAACCCCTCTACGGCTTACGGCAACCTGGCTTTCTTCTACGATGTCACGCTTGTTCCCGCAGCCGCAGAGACCGCATCGGTGAAGAAGGTGTCGCGAATCGCGAATCGTCCCGAACGAGTTCGCATATCCGACAACTCGCTTCGCAAAAGCGCAGTGTTGAAGTAAACCCCTCGGGTATTAGTACCCGACTCCGATAGAAATGACACGCCCCGGGCTTCGGCCCGGGGCGTGTTGTATAAAGATGCGCGAGATTCCGCGAATCGTCAGACGACTCTTCGCGCAGCGGCCGTATCGCGCAGGGTCATCGTGTCGAAATCGACGCCCGAGACGACGGCGAGCCCCGGCCGGCGTCCCGGCTCGACAGCGCCGAGGTCATCGAATCCCAAAGCTTGCGCTCCGCCGAGCGTCGCAGCCACAAGAGCCTCGGCCAAAGGCATATCGCTCAGAGCCCGCACCTCCTCCAACATCGAGAGCGAGTCGTTCGAAGCCATGGAGTCGGTGCCTATACATATGTTGAGACCGTTGCGTCGAAGCAGCTCTACCGGCGGGCGGACGCCCGATATGAAGTCGTTCGACCGAGGGCAGAGACACCACCACACGGGTGCGGAGAAGTGCGACATTATAATGTCGATATCCGGCTGTGTCACGTGACAGTCGTGCACCAGCACGACGCTGCGGTCGGCAGGCACGCTCTCCACGATACGCTCCGAGGGCATGCCGTAGCCGAGAAAATCGCACGTCCATCCCTGCGCGGCATACCACTCGGCCAGCTCTCCGCGTCCGGCGAAGAGTTCCGCTTCGCCGGCAGACTCCATGAAGTGAATCGAGAGCGGCTCGCGGCCGGCGGCGCATATCGCCCTGAAAGGGGCATCCTGCACCGAATAGACGGAGTGCGGCGTGAGCGACGCATTCGGGCGGTCGAGCAGCGGCCGCAGAGCCTCGGCGTCGCGCACTCCGAGACCGAACAGCTCTACCCAGTTGCGGAATCTCAACGGCGAGGCGGCCTTGACGGCGAACGATGCCGGGCCGTTGGATATGTCGCCTACGGCAGCGACACCCTCGTGCCACATCGCTGCGGCAGCAGCTGCCGCAGCCATCGACCTCTCCTCGTCGGTAAACCGCCCGCGGGCCGCCCCCATGGCGCGTGCGAAACCTGCGAATCCGCACCTGCGCGGTACGAACCCGCCCAGATGCGAGAGTTCCAGATGGCAGTGAGCGTTGACGAACCCGGGAACGAGAAGTCCGGGATAGAACTCGACCCCCTCGCGGCGGTCGACATCGGAGACCGACTCCACGGCGAGAATGCACCCGTCGCCGTCGACCGTCACGAGCGGCGACGGCAGCAGCGTACTATCGGGCAGCAGAAGCCTGTGCGACGCTATCCGTCGCAGGGAGTGCACTGAGATCATGGTTGAAGACACCCAGATTTATGGTTTGCAGATAGAGACTGTCGACGACATCCTCGGCATCGGGGATGAAGCGCACGGTGACGTTGCGGAAGGTCATATGCGGACGTCCGACCTTGTTTCCCGCCACGAACTCCGCCAGGTCGACACGCAGACGCCGGTAGCTGCCGTCGTTGCGCAGCTTCCGCGATACGCGCTCGTCGATACGGCGGCGCAGCGTGTTGTTGAACATGGGAAACACGACGCCGTCCTCGCGTTCGAACCGCATCATGACGCGCTGGCCCGAGTTTTTGTCGAGCGAGTCGACATTGTATTCGAACGACACCTCGTAGTCGCCCTTGCGGAGCGAATCGACGAAGAAGTGCATCTTCACGGTATCGCGCAGCGAGTAGACCGTCACCAGCGTATCGCGGTAGAGCGTGCGCGAGAATGCCCGGCGGGCGCGGGCGTCGATGGTGTCGAGAATGGCCGTCTCACGGTTGAGATACGTGCCCTCGGCTTCGAGACGGGCTATGGCGACCTCGACGACATCGCCCAGACGGGCGCTTTTACGCTTCGAGAAGTTGCCGATGGTGACCTGCACGTCCTCGGTCGTGTAGCCGTAGCGCGCGAATATGGGCTCGTAGACGTCGAGCGAGTCGAGACGCAGGCGGCTGTCGGCCACGTAGGCGTTGGACAGAAATGCGTCGTGGAATATCGCGGCAAGCTCCTTGTCGGAGATAATCTTCGGCTTGTGGCACGCAGTCAGTGCTGCGGCCGCACACAGTATGGTAATTAATTTTCGCATCACGATAGATTTTCCTGTTTAATCATCGCTCCGACCGTCAGCCGCGACACGGCCTGCGTGACCGCTGCCATGGCCGCTACCACGGCGAGCAGGTCGGCGGCATGAAGCTCGACCGGATAGTCCGTGACGAGGAACGTGTCGGCCGGGATGGTTATGATTCCGAAATATTGCTGCGCCAGACACAATCCCACCCCTGCGACGACACCCGCCGCAGCCCCTATGCCGCTCACGAGCGTGCCCTCGCCGATGAAAATCGAGCGGATGAACCGCTTGTCGGCACCCATGGCCGCAAGCGTGCGCACATCGCCGCGCTTCTCGATGACGAGCATCGCGAGCGTCCCGACCATCGAGAACGACGCGATGACGAGCACCAGCAGCGAGATGAAGAATATGCCCCACTTTTCGGCACGCATGATGCCGTAAATCGTGGCGTTCTTCTCCTCGCGCGTGCGGACTCGGAATCCGTCGCCCGCAATGTCGGCCACCGCGCGGCGCACCCTCTCCGTGTCGGCACCCTCGCCGACGCCTATTTCGAACGCCGTCGCACGGCTGTCGCTGCCGAACAGACGCTGCGCAGCCCTGAGCGAAGTGAGCACGTACTGCCCGTCGGTCGCAGCATCGAGCGCGAAGACTCCGCCCACGGGCAGCGATACGCGCCGGTAGTTGTCGAAAGGCACTATCGACGAGAAGGTGTTGCGGCTCAACGCATAGACGTCGACATCGGCATCGACCAGCGAGCGAATGCCCAGCGCATAGGCTACGCCCTGCCCGACCACCGCACGGTCGATGTCGCCCGTTCTGACGCCGCCGCGACCGGCCGTCACCGTGGCGTCGACGGGCACGACATCGGCGTAGGAGTCGTCGACGCCTTTGAGCGTCGCCGTCGTTCGGCGTCCCTTGTAGGAGAGCAGCACGCTCTGTTCGGCGACCGTCGAAACGGCGCGCACACCCTCGACGGCGGCGATACGGCCGATATCGACGTCGGCGGTATCGAAACTGCCGCCGACGGCCGCCGATACTGCAATGTCGGCGTCGAAGGTCGACGACATGCTCCTCACGAGCGACTCGAAACCGTTGAAGACCGACAGCAGCACAATCATCGCGGCCACGGGAACCGCCACCGACAGCGTACTGACGCAGGCGATGATGTTAATCACCGAATGCGACTTGCGCGAGAAGAGGTAGCGGCGGGCGAAAAATGCTGCGAGCATCGGACGTCGTGTATTACTTGTTCATCGCGCGTTCGATGTTCTCGATGTACTCCAACGAGTCGTCGAGGAAGAACTGCAACTCGGGCACCACTTTGAGCTGGTGCTTGATGCGCTGGCCGAGGGCGCGGCGCACGAACCAGTTCTCGGCGTCGAGCAGCTGCATGATGCGCTCCGCCTCGCCGAACGGGAATACGCTCACGTAGACCTTGGCATAGCCGAAGTCGGGCGACACGCGAACCGCCGTGACGGTCGCCATCACGCCGCGCAGGCGCGGTGCGAATTCGTGCGAGAATATGTCGGCTACGTCCTTCTGAATCTGACGCGCTATCTTCTGCTGGCGCGTCGTCTCCTGCATGTTGTTGTTCATTATCTCTGTTTTTTCGCCGCCCTCAGGCCCCTGCCGGGACACGCCGGGCGGCATCGTTAATAATCGGTTTTCCGCCGCGTCAGTCGAGACGGTAGTTGAATGTCTCGGAACGTTTGTCGCGTTTGCGGCGCTTCACGTCCCACTCCGTGAATCCGGCCCGGCCTATTCGGAAGTTCATGCCCACGCTTATCATCAGGTTGTCGAGCGGCGACCGCACGGGAGTGTAGTAGAACGGATTCTCAGCCCCGTCCAGACCGTTGTCGTAGTATTTGTTGCGGTTCTTCACTATGTCGGAATATCCGAAGTAGTAGCGCACGCGCATGTTGAGCTCGAACTGCCCGAACAGCACGGCTATGCCGCCACCGCCCGCCAGACCGTAGCCCCAGCGGTTGTCGCGCACGGTCTTGAACTCGTACTTGCCCTCGTAGTCGGTGCTGCCCAGACTCTTGGCGTACTCGTTGACGTAGGTCGACGAGATGTTGTAGTTGAACGTCGCCGCAGCCTCGAAGTAGACCCTCACGCGCCGCCGGATGTAGAAGTGCGGCTGCCAGACTATGGGCAGCACCACCGAATTGACATGGCGCGTGTAGTACTCGTAGTCGGCCTCGTCCTCGTAGCGCGAGGGGTTGGGCACGAACGAGAACGCCTTCTGCTGGAACTCCAAGTCCAGACCGAAACCGCCGACGAAGCGCTGCGAGGTGTAGTAGCGCCACGCCACGCCGCCGCCGTAGAGCCCCCACACGCCGCGGGTCTCCTGCGCCGGATAGAGACGGCTCGAACCCATGCCGTAGCTGAGCGTGAAGCCCACGGTGTGCTGCGCCCGCGCCGCCGTCGCCGCCGCCAGAATCATAATAGCCGCGGCCGCTATCGTTTTCAATACTCTTGTCATCATAAGCTGTTGCTTCTAAAACCGCCGGTTCCCAGACCGCCGCTCGTGCTGAACGCCCCGCCCATGCCGAAGCCGCCCGAGCTGCCGTCGTCGCGATCATGGTCGTGTTTCTTGTTCTTGCCCTCTTTCTGCTGCGCTTCGAAAACCTTTCTCAGACGGGCCTCCTCGCGGGCATCGAGCAGCTCCTGCAACGACTGCATGGTCACCGGCGCGAACATCGCGGCGAGGTCGATTTCGATGTCGCTCTCCCAGTTGGCCTTTATCTGGAACGTATCCTCGTCGTTGGCCGCGACGTAGACCTCCGACCGTTCGGGCTGGCGGCGCTCCACGACATTTCCCGTGTCCCACTCGCCGTTGCCGTTGACATCCTCGACTATGCGTATCTTCGCCTCGCCGACCGGGACATACTCGAACGTCACCGTCCCGCCCCTCACGCCGCGGCGCTCTTCGAGCATCTTGCCGCTGCCGTTGAGCAGCTGCACGATGTAGTCCACGCCGTCGCGGCCGCCGGTCACGGCGACGTTCATGCGGCCGAACTTCTCGGGGTCGTAGGTCGTGTAGTTGTTCGACACGGAGTCGCAGTGCCCGCCGGCGATGTCGGCGAACGCACCCTCGGGCAGCGTCAGCGCATATTTGGCCGCAGGACGCCATGCGGCGTGCATGTACCATCTGAGCATGTCGGCCGTGTCGCGCTCGAACCTTACCGGCACGCGCTCCACGTCGCCGCCCTCGTCCAAGCGGTTCAGCACTATCGCCGCCGAGTCGATTCGCTCCAACGGATAGTCGAACGACACCTCCAACGGACGCAGGGGGTTAATCTCGCCGCTCTGCGTCAGGCGCATCGCGAACGTGTTCTTTTTCTTGGGCTCGGTCCACTCCTCGCCGGCCGCTTCGGCCTTCTCGCGCTCGCGTTCGAGCTTTTCGCGCTCGCGCTGCTCCTCCTTCGACTCGATGTAGCGCCACGCGAGTTTCAGAGGCTCGGTCACCTCCGCGAGGTTGTTCACCGAGTCGTGCTTGACGTAGGTTATCTCGCCGCGGATAGTGTCGGGGAGCTGCGTGCCGGCGAACCACAGCGCCACGGTGTCGCGACCGCGCGTGCGCGGATCGACTATGAAGCGCCCGGCAGGCACGCTGTCGAAGCGTATCGACCGAATGTCGGGATGCTCCGCACCGAAGTACAGCACGGCCTTGTTGCGGCTGGGCCGCTCGGTCTGTTGCAGGTTGTGGCGGCGGAACGACTTGTCGGTAAACATGCGGAAGTAGAGCTGCGGCTCGGCCGTCACATAGTGGCGTATGGAGTCGTACCACATGTAGAAGTCGGGCATGCGCGCCGGGTTGCAGAGCGAGTCGACGAAGCCCACCTTGTCGACACCGGGTTCGTACATCTGGTTGTCGTTGGTATCCTCCACGGCATAGACCCGATAGTCGACCGGTTTGAGATTCTGGGCGATGAACACGCCGTTGGTTTCGGCTCGCGCGATGAGGTCGGGCTTGCGGTTGAAGAGCGTCGAATCGTAATCGGGCGTCACGGGCAGCGAATCGGCATAGAAGAAGTAGAGGAACGTGCGCGAGACGCTGTCCGACTTGAATGCGTCGGCCGTATACCCCGTGCAGGTCATCGAGTCGACGGCGTCGCCCGTCGAGAAGACGTAGCGCATGCCGTAGAGCGGGTTGCCCTCGTTGTTGTCGCGGATGGCGCTGCCGAAGTCGAGCGCATAGGTC
>CAMWIG010000088.1 GCA_947174295.1 uncultured Alistipes sp.
TTACCATCTCCTCGACTGTGAGGATTTCGTGGTTATTTGTTGCTAGGAGCGTATCGCGGTAGGCAGCGTCGGCAGCGACGGCAACTTCGAGCATGGCATTTGCCGAAGCGGTGTACTCGGCGTTCTGCGCTACGAAGTCGGTCTCGCAAGCGAGGCAGAGAATGTATGCCTTCTCGCCGACGATTTTCGTAACTACGACACCTTCGGTAGCCGTGCGGTCAGCACGCTTGGCAACGACCAGCTTGCCCTTCTCGCGGATGATGTCCTGTGCGCGGTCGAAATCGCCTTCGGCCTCTACGAGAGCCTTCTTGCAATCCATCATGCCGGCACCGGTCATCTTGCGGAGCTTCATCACATCAGCAGCTTTGATTTCCATAGTTGTATTCCGTGTTTATTATTTTACTTGTGTTAATTACTCGGCTGCCTGCTCGGTAGCGGCTACTACCTCTGCTACTGCGGCCTCCTCGGCATCTACGTTGGCCTTCACAGCCTTCTTGATGCGGGTCTTCTGGCTCTTTGCCTCGGTGTTTGCCTCGGCCTCCTGAGCCTCTTTCTCCTTTTCGAGCTTGCGCTCCTCGGCACCCTCTGCGATAGCGGCGCAAACCGTATCGAGAACGATGGCGATCGACTTAACGGCGTCGTCGTTTGCAGGGATTACGTAATCTATGTCGGTTGGATCACAACAAGTATCGACCATTGCAAACACGGGGATGTTAAGACGCTTTGCCTCCTTCACGGCGTTGGACTCCTTCTGTACGTCCACGACGAACAGAGCGGCCGGCAGACGGGTGAGGTCGGCGATGGAACCGAGGTTCTTTTCGAGCTTGGCGCGCTGACGCGAAATTTGGAGCTTCTCACGCTTGGAGAAGTTATCGAACGTACCGTCGTTGGTCATCTTGTCGATGGTGGCCATTTTCTTGACGGCTTTACGTATGGTGGGGAAGTTTGTAAGCATACCGCCGGCCCAACGCTCCGTTACGTAGGGCATGCCGACAGCAGCAACCTTTTCGGCAACAATCTCCTTGGCCTGTTTCTTGGTGGCTACGAACAGTACGCGGCGACCGCTCTTGGCGATCTGCTTCAACGCTGCCGAAGCCTCATCGAGCTTAACAACGGTCTTGTGAAGGTCGATGATGTGGATGCCGTTCTTCTCCATGAAGATGTAGGGAGCCATTTTGGGATTCCACTTGCGCTTCAAGTGTCCGAAATGAACGCCGGCTTCCAATAATGTATTAAAATCTGTACGTGACATTTTGTTTCGTTCTTTTTTAATTTTAATTCTCTTTTCTTCAACCTACGGGTAGTGAAACGTTGAATTCTTTCTTCGTTCTCCCGTCCCGGCATAGTCCGAACCTGCGTCCGGCTATGCGTTCGGATTGACGAAAACGTCCAATCCCGAAGGTTTTCCGCGACCGGGCAATCGTTGGGTAATATCCTTGTGTAGCATACGCTGCCGTCCCGAAAGGGACCGATATTGCAATCGCTGCGGGTTTCGCCCCGGGAGCCGACTGCTCCTAAAAAGCATACGCTGCGATAGTCCGAACGATTTGACGACCCGAGTCGTGCTTGCCGAAAATTTCGATCGTGTAAGGTTTAACGCTTACTGAACTGGAACTTACGACGTGCACCGGGCTGACCGGGCTTCTTACGCTCAACCTCACGGGAGTCACGCGTCAGGAAACCGCTCTTTTTGAGAGTCGAACGGTAAGCCTCGGCGTCGATCTCGCACAATGCGCGAGCGATACCCATGCGAGCGGCTTCGGCCTGACCCTTGATGCCGCCGCCATCGAGATTGATGACAACGTCGAAATTCTCGGCGGTACCCGTAGCCAGCAGCGGCTGCTTTACCTGATATTGAAGAATTTCGAGAGGGAAATATACCTCCAAAGCCTTGTGGTTGATTGTAATCTGACCCTTGCCCGGCTTCACGAATACGCGAGCCACAGCGGCCTTACGACGACCTACGGTGTTTACAACTTCCATAATTCTTACTTAATCTCGTTTAACTTAATTGTCTTGGGGTTCTGTGCGGCATGCGGATGCTCTGCGCCGGCATAGACCTTCAAATTTTTCAGGATAGCGTCGCCCAGACGATTCTTGGGGAGCATACCCTTCACGGCCTTCTCTACGATGAAGGTCGGTTTCTTGACCAGATACTCGGCAGGCGTCGTGAAACGCTGGCCGCCGGGGTAGCCGGTGTGACGCGTGTAGACCTTGTCGGTCATTTTGTTGCCCGTGAGCTTCACCTTGTCGGCGTTGATTACAACGACGTAGTCGCCGCAATCGACGTGCGGAGTGTAGCTCGGCTTGTTCTTGCCTCTCAGGATCTTAGCCACCTGCGACGCAAGACGTCCCAATACCTCGTCCGTTGCATCGATTACGTACCACTCTTTGTTGGCAGTAGCTGCATTGACCGAGATAGTCTTGTAACTTAATGAATCCACTTTGTTTTACGTTTAGTTAATACTTGTTGTTTGTAATCCAATTCCCGCACTTCGCGGGTGCGCAAAGGTACGAAAAATAATTTTAAAAATATAACTGTCGGGCAAAAAAACTTATATCGGCCAATACATAAATTGCGGAAAATCCGTAAATTTGTAACGATATGTTCGCTGTCGCACCTTATATTATATTGTCATGAGACTTTCCGCGCTCTTTACGGCGGCCGCGGCCTTGCTCGCCGCAGCGCCGGTTCTGGCCAACGGCGACCCGGTGGCTTTCCAGTCGGCACTGCTTCGCTCGGGCAATCCGACGCCGCGCACCGTTTCCGAAATCCGTGTGGTGAGCGAGCGTCTGCGCATCGTGCCGCACGGACTCTACACCGACGTCGAGGTTCGCTATCTGCTGCATAACGCCTCGGCTGCCGGCTGCGACGACATAGATTACGGATTTCCCGTCGACTACATCGGCGATGGCGGCTACCGCTACGTGCATTACGACGATGTCTCCGAAAAACAGCAGGCATACGGCTGGCGCGACGACTATATACGCCGTGTGGCGTTCGCCCTGAACGGCCGGTCGCTGCCGTGTGCGGCTTCGGATGAGGTGACGGTGAAGCCGGCCGAGGAGTATATCCTGCGCGAATATCTTTCGGACGAGGAGGCGGCGCTGAGCGATTCGGCGCTGATTGCCCGATACGGCGATGAGATTGTCGGTGCGATTCCGAAAGAATCCCGGCGGTGGTTCTACACCCGCTTTTCCGTAGACGGCGGCGCATATGCCGAATTGGAGGTGCGCTACTCGATAGCCAATCCTCGCATGGTGGCGCTCGGTGCCGTCAATTCGCTGTTCGGGCAGTGGGACAGAGGGCTCGGTTCGCGCTTCGTCTACGACTTCACGCCTGCGGCGCATTGGGGCGACGGCAGGGCGGGTTCGCTCACCGTAGAGGTCGACATGTCGGATTTGTGCCGTCTCGACGATGCCGTGCCGGCGGTTGTCTTCTCGGGCCTGCCGCTGCGGCGCGACGGCTGCGTGTGGAGGTACGCCGCGGCGGATTTCGATTTCGCCTCGGCCGAGAGTTTCGACATAGGGTGGGATTATGGAGATTTGCGCCGTTGCGGTCTGTACGAGCTGCCTGTCGCGGAGCTGCTTCGGAGACGCATCGACCCTGCGGAGTATTCGGTGGAGGCCTCGGCAGACGTACGCTACCCTGCGTCGAATCTCTCCGACCTTAATCCCGGTACGGCCTGCGTCGTGGATCGCGATGCCGAAGGACGGGCCGAAATCACCGTCCGCTTCGCGCAGCCCGTCGAGGTTGCCGGAGTGCTCTTTTTCAACGGCTACATGAAGAGTACCGGGACTTACGACCGCAACTCACGTGTCGACCGCATGCGTGTGGAGGTGCTGCGCGAGAATGGCTCGGTGCAGACCGTGGAGTCGGACTGGCGTTCCGGCGTGTGGCGGTGTATGGGGCTGACGCCCGACGGTTTCGATTTCGAGCGCTTGTGGGCATATGCCGATAAGATTACGCTTACGCCGATTGTAGAATACGGCATCGACTGGTACGCCGACAAAACCTACGGCGTAATCGGCGAGTCGTCGGGGGTTGCGAGCATAACGTTCTCGATAGAGTCCGTTGCCGCCGGCACGCATTTCGACGACTTGTGCGTGTCGGAAATCATGCTGTTTCGTTAGGCGGCGTTCGGTCGGCATCTTTTGCGGCCGCTGCAAATGAAAATACCCCGTGCCGTTTGCGTGGCAGGGGTATTTGTCGTATGATGACTTGCCGGGAGGCGCGTGCCGGCCGTGTTTGACGCCGTTTCGGCTATTATCTGGATTCGAACCGTATCGGTATTGTAAAGCGTATGGATTTGTAGACTTGCTCGCCGGTCTCCCCGTCTGTCTGCCAGCCTGGTTCCCATTTGGGGCAGATGGCGAACACGCGGCGCAATTCGGTTTCGTATGCGTCGCCGGGGGAGTTGCGAATCTCTTCGAGCACGGCCTCTCCGTCGGCCGTCACTTTGAATATTACGATTGCCATGCCGCCCGGGCCTTTGGGAGTTTTGACTTTGGCGGTAATCCACTCGCGGAATGTTTGGAGATTGCCGCCCTTGAATGTCGGCAGCTGTTCCGCCGGTTGCTTGGCTTGGCACAGCAGGCCGGAGATGGACAATAGCAGAGTCAGGATAATCTTTTTCATCGTAGTATGAAGTTTAAAAGTCGTCGTTTCGCAGGGCGTCCGTTGGCCGGCTGTCCGTCGGGCGTAGTTGCGTCGATGCGTGCGCGCTGTCGCTGCCGGGGGTGCGGATAGGGTGGGGCGTCTATGCTCGCACGTCCGGGCTGCGTGAGCAGTGCGGCTGCCGGCCGTAGGCAAATATAGGTATAATTTGCCGAAAAACAAAATTCCGAAACAGCCGTGCGGCCATTTCGGAATTTCATTCGTATTCGAACTTTTACCCGAGGAACGAGAGCAGGATACCTGCGGCCACGGCCGAACCCACGACGCCGGCCACGTTGGGACCCATGGCGTGCATGAGCAGGAAGTTGCCCGGATCCTCCTCCTGACCGACGGTCTGCGAGACGCGTGCGGCCATCGGAACGGCCGAAACGCCGGCCGAACCGATGAGCGGGTTGATTTTGTTCTCCTCCTTGCAGAAGAGGTTCATCAGCTTGGCCAGCAGGATGCCGCCGGCCGAGCCCATGGCGAATGCCACGACGCCCAGTGCCAGAATGCCCAGCGTGCGGAAGTTGAGGAACGCATCGGCTGTGGCCGTAGCACCGACGGTGAGGCCGAGGAAGATGACCACGATGTTCATCAGTTCGTTCTGCACGGTCTTGCTCAGACGGTCGACGACACCGCACTCCTTCATCAGGTTGCCGAGCATCAGGCAGCCGATGAGCGGCGCGGCGCTCGGCAGCAGCAGGGCGATGATTACGGCGATGACGATGGGGAAGAGTATGCGCTCCTGCTTCGACACGGGACGCAGCGTGCGCATGCGAATCAGACGCTCCTTTTTCGAGGTGAGCGCGCGCATGATGGGCGGCTGAATCACGGGGACGAGAGCCATGTAGGAGTATGCCGCGACGGCAATCGGGCCGAGCAGCTCGGGTGCGAGCTTCGAGGTGAGGTAGATTGCCGTCGGGCCGTCGGCGCCGCCGATGATACCGATGGAACCGGCCTCGTTGGGCGCGAATCCGAGAGCGAACGCTCCGAGGAACGTTGCGAAGATTCCGATTTGCGCGGCAGCGCCCAGCAGGAAGCTCTTCGGATTCGCAATCAGCGGGCCGAAGTCGGTCATGGCACCCACGCCCACGAATATCAGACACGGGTAGATGCCGAGCTTGACGCCGAGGTAGAGGTAGTCGAGCAGGCCGGCCGTGCCGACGAACGAATCCCAGTGGACGTGTCCTCCGGCGAAGAGCTCGGTGTGGTACATGTCCGCGCCCGGGAGGTTGGTGAGCAGCATGCCGAATGCAATGGTGAAGAGCAGCAGCGGCTCGAACTTATGCTTGATTGCGAGGTAGAGCAGCAGGAAGGCGACGCCTATCATGGCCACGCTTTTCCAGCCGTCGGGAGCGGTGAAGAAGCCCGTGAAGCCCATCGACTCGACGAACGTTTCGAGACTTCCCAGCACGAATTCGGCGTTGGATGTCAGAAGAGTCCACATAACTACTCGATGACGATTAAGTTATCACCCTCCATGACCGTTGCGCCCTGAGCCACGCATATCTGCTTGACCACACCTGCGCGGTCGGCGTCGATATTGTTCTCCATCTTCATGGCTTCGAGCACGATGAGGGTCTGACCCACGGCCACCGTGTCGCCTACGGCCACATTGATTGCCAGAACCGTACCCGGCAGCGGGCACTTCACCGCGCCGGCTGCGGGAGCGGCTGCCGGTGCGATTTTGGGAGCCGGTGCGGCGCCCGACGGGGTTATCATGCCGCTGTTCGCCGACTTCGGAGCGGGAGCTACGTGGGGCTTCGAAGCTACGGAACCCTTGGCGCCGGAGATTTCGACCTCATAGGCCGTGCCGTTGACAATGACGTGTGCGACGGTCGACGACTCGTTGATGCTGTCGATTTGCACGTCGTAGGTCGAACCGTTTATTTTCAGTGAATAATCTTTCATTTCTTTGGTTTGCTATTTTCTGTTAGGCATTTGAGTCAGTCCGTGTATCTTCGAGTTCCACGGCGAGTATGCGCGCTTGATGTTGTGGATGGTCAGAATCTCCGACTCGCGATCGTGCAGGGCGCTCGTGTAGAGGCGCAGTGCGGTGATGATGGCCGCCACCTCGTCCTCGTGGAGCTGCCCCTGCGTAATCGGGGTGTTCGTGGCGAGAGTCGTGGCGGGCGTCTTGGCCTGCTTGGCGGTGAACAGGAAGCCGAAGAGCTTCATGACGCCGATAAGCAGTACGAGTACCGTGAAGACCAGACAGATGCTGATGAGTGCCACCCACAGCATCTCCGACCATGTCCATGCGGCGTTTACGTTAGCTAATGTAATCATAGTGGCGCGATGTTACAACGGAATATTCGAATGTTTCTTCGCCGGGTTCTGCAAACGCTTCGTCGCGAGCGACTGCAAGGCGCGGATTACGCGGAAACGGGTGTTGCGCGGCTCGATGACGTCGTCGATGTAGCCGTAGCTTGCGGCGTTGTAGGGGTTGGAGAACTTGTCGCGGTACTCCTGCTCCTTCTCGGCGATGAACTTTGCCTTGTCCTCGGGGTTCTCGAACGCAGCCAAATCCTTGGCGTAGAGCACCTCGACGGCTCCGCTCGCACCCATGACGGCGATTTCGGCCGACGGCCATGCGTAGTTGATGTCGCCGCGGATGTGCTTCGACGACATGACGATGTATGCGCCGCCGTAGGCCTTGCGCAGCGTGACGGTGACCTTGGGAACGGTAGCCTCGCAGTATGCGAAGAGCAGCTTGGCGCCGTGGGTGATTACGCCGCCGTACTCCTGCGTCGTGCCCGGCAGGAAGCCCGGAACGTCGACCAGCGTCACGATGGGGATGTTGAACGCGTCGCAGAAGCGGACGAAGCGAGCAGCCTTGCGGCTGGCGTTGATGTCGAGCACGCCGGCCATGAACTTGGGCTGGTTGGCGATGATGCCGACGCTCTGTCCGTTGAAGCGGGCGAAGCAGGTGATGATGTTCTTGGCGAAACCTGCCGACGATTCCAGATACTCGCCGTTGTCGACGATGGCGCGGATGACCTCGCCCATGTCGTAAGGCTTGTTGGGGCTGTCGGGGATTATCTCGTTAAGCGAGTCTTCGAGACGGGTCACGTTGTCGGTGCATACCGCCAGCGGAGCATCCTCCATGTTGTTCTGCGGCATGTAGGAGAGCAGCTTGCGTATGATTTCCAGACCCTCCTCCTCGGTCTCGACGGCGAA
>CAMWIG010000089.1 GCA_947174295.1 uncultured Alistipes sp.
TTGTGTCGGGCTTGAACTCGCTCCAACTCTTGTATTCTCCCTGCGAGACCTGCTGCGCACAAGCGATGTGTGCGACGGCCGCGAGGAGGAGTATTAGGATTATTCGTTTCATCTTCTTTTTCGAATGTACCCCCGATTTAATACAGAATGTATCCGTATTTCATATTTTCGATTGCTTTCGAGTATTCATTGTTCCACTTGACGAATACTCGTTCTATTTTCGTTTTATCTCTGTTTTTGAGCTCCGGTATCTTATCCTCATAAGGAGCGGCCAGCGGATAACTGGCCATAGAGCCATTTACGACAATGCCGTGTCTCTGTTTGATAGGTGTTTGCATGATTTGTTCATAAGGTTCGACATAAATGGCCATTCCTATAATCACGTGATTGTACATTCTGAACTCGACGGTCGTAATCGGCAGCTCCAAATCGTCCAGAAATGTCTTCAAAGGAACATTGCGTTCATTCTCCCGATATTTGCTTGCTATCGACCAGTTATAGTTCAGATATGCCGTTGTGTCGGGCTTGAACTCGCTCCAACTCTTGTATTCTCCCTGCGATACCTGCTGTGCGGCGCAATAATCCGTGCAAATGATGCCGGATATGCAGAACAATAGAAATAGTTTGAATTTCATAATCGTAGCGTTTTTACAAATATAGTGATTTATTGGCATTTTTTTGTTTCGTAACTATCGGGTTTGTCGGCGGTGCCGCCATTGCCTGTTGTCGCGGCCCCTTTGAAACTGTCGGAGTCCGCCTCCTTCTTCATAAGTCTGATACCGGTATTGTATTGTTCGAGCGCATATTGCCATGCGTAGAATGCTGCGTCTTTTATGGAATAATTGTAATTTTCGCCTTTCATTGTCTTATAGGCGTTGGCAAAACAGTTATGGAATTGAATGAAATGCGATGATCTCATATGGTCGATTGCTCCTGTTTCGGGGATAATCCCTCCTGTATTCAGAACAGTCGTATAGAATATAAATGTCTGAGCGCTATCGCTGACATGCAGAACATATACTTCACCAGAGGGAGAGTATATATAAACATCTGTATAGGTTTGGCCTATTTCGTTCGATGCACATATTAATGTCCAAATGTCTGTTTCAGAAGGAGGAGTACCGTTCGGATGATTATGCATAGAAGCAACGGCGTTATAATCTAATCTGACATAAACTTTCTTTTCGTCGTGCGATGTCGTCGGCCCGTTGACAGACCATGCTCCGTCTTTTTCTGATAGCGTCATGTTGTACTCGTAGTTGCTGTTGTTTATCGCATTGAGAAATTCGCTCATCTTACAGTCGAACGCACGGTAATTCAGGTCGGCTGCGACTTTGTCGGCGTAAAAGTTGGGGTAAAGCTTGTCGCAGTCTACCGATTTTGGACAAACGCACGGGCACTGACCGCATTTGGGGCATGCTATCGGAGTATACCCCGGTATCGGGTTTATCGGTTCGATGTTCGGGTTGCGGATTACACCGGGATATATGGGCTGGATGGGTGTATTATTCCCGTTTTCATCTTCATCCTTATTGTATTTATTCTCGTCGTCTTGGTTCTCGTTGTTATTGTTGTTGTTGTTTCCATTGCCGTTTCCTGAGCCGCCGCTTCCGAAACCGCCTGAATTGCCCGAATTGCCCGGACTGCCGGTGTCTCCGCCGTCGGGATTTCCGCCCGGAGAACCGGTATTTCCGCTGTTGCCGCCGCTGTTTGTCGAACCGCCGCCGTTGTCTGCGAAATCGGTGTTGTTTTTAAGCATTTCGAGGTATATCGAATATAGAGTCACTCCATCTGCCTTTCCGTCGCCGGTGTTGTCTATGTATATGTAGAGATTGCCGTCCGTACCCCAAAACGTAGTTCCGACCGGGCCGTATATATAGTCACCAGGTGCACGTGTCGTGCCGTCGGTTGCGGGAATTATCCACGTGCCGCCCATCATGGCCGAGAAGCGGTGCAGACGCTGTTCGGGAGTCATGCGGGAGTCGGCGATGAAGACGTTGTCGACGAGGCGGCCGCGGTCGTAGCGGGCCACGGCGACGGGGCGTCCGTCGATGGTGGCGTAGTACTCCAATCCGCAGTAGTCGACGCGGTCGTCGCAGTTGAGTGTCATGTCGCATATGTTGCCGTCGTAGAAGTCGGCGTACATCTCGTCGGGAATGCAGACGCGTATGTATGTCGCCATCTCTCCCGTGGTATGCGACATTGCGACTATCAGTTTGGCGTGGCTCAGGACGCCGTACTCGCGGCCGTGGCGGTCCTGACGGACTACCCGATATGTTTTTCCGCCCGATACGGGGATGTCGACCGTCGAAATCGCGGCGGTCGCCGATGCGGCGGCATCCTCCCAGTGCAGAGTCGGGTCGCCGAGGGTGAAGGGCATATAGTTTTCGATTTCGGTGCGGGTGCGGGTCGATGCTTCATAGGCGAACGGGTTTTGCTGATTCGGAGGATTGCGTCGTATGCAATATACGCAAAAAATACCGGAAATCCAAACGGATTCCCGGTATTCGGTCTCTCTGCGAGCCGGTGACGATATGCGTCCGGCGCGGGATGTTTCCGCGCGCCAGGCGATGTCGCGGCCTTAAATCAGAGTGCCGTCGGTGAGGATTTCGACTCTCTCGACGCGGTCGGACTGCGGGTCGCCCATCTCGAAGCGATACCATTCGTGCGTGTCGTTCACCCACAATGCCGACGATTCGATGTCCCATGCTCCGTAGGGCGTGCCTTGAAGGGTCTGCATGACGGCTGCGGGGATGTCGGCCACGGCCACGGGAGTCTCGGTGCCAATCCACGCGTTGCCCGAGTCGAAGTAGGCGCGGCGCAGGGTCTTGCCGTCGAGCAGTACGACCTCATAGTCGTAGCCCTCGTGTTTCTGGCGCAATACCTCGGCTATGCGGGCCGTGGGATATTTGAGCTTGATGAAATCGGAGACGGCTGCCGGCATCTGCTGCGGAATGACGTCGTAGTGGTAGTCGCTGTCGTAGCGGTCGAGTTCGGACTTCACGAGTACGCCGTCCTCGGAGTAGAAGAGATTGTAGTCCTCGCTGCCCTTCTCGACTTCGAGCACGTAGAGCGTCGCCATCTCGTTGCGGAGCAGCTTCTCCACGTCGTCTACGCTCCACGATGCGAAGTCGCTGGCCTGGAATGCCGTCTTGACATCGGTCGGGAGCGATTCGTAGGTCACGTCCACTTCGGACATGTACCACTTGCCCGACTCGCCGAACCATGCGTCGGTCTCGGCGCCGTTGTCGCGGAATTCGGCTACGATGTAGTCTTTGATACCGCGCCAGCGGACGTTGGTGGCGTTGGGGTACATCTGTTCGAACGTGGTTTTCACGGCCGAAGGGACCTTCGGCGAGTTGTCCTCGTCGTCGTCGCAACCGTGGAGCACGGCTACGGCAGCAAGCGACAACATCCAAAAAGCAAATTTTTTCATATCGAAATTTTTAAAGGTTGTATGTCGCAGGGTCGCAAATTCGGTGCCGTTTATGGTCGGAAGGGGCGCAGTGCCGCAGCTGGCCGTGTCAGGGCATCCACTCGACGATGCCCGTCACGGGGTGGGCGGTGCGCCATGCGACGAACTCGTCCCACGTGCGGACGCCGTCGCGCAGTACGGCCTGATAGTACTCCACGCCCATGATGTGTTCGTCGTCGGGGGTGAGGTATTTCAGCCGTAGAATCGCCGTGCGCGTTCGGTCGGTCAGCGCGGCCGCTATGCGCTCGGCCATGCGCTCGAAGAAACCGTCGTAGCGCGAGCCTGCGAGGATGTGTATCATGTCGAACTGCCACTCGCGCCCCTGGTCGTCGGCGACCCATGCGTGCCACTCCACGCACTCCTCCTCGGTAGCGAGCAGATTGCGGCATTCGATGCGCTGCACGGCGGGGTTTTCGGCGAAGCGCGCCATGGCGGCGAAGCTGTCGGCGAGCGCGAGCGGCCGCGAGTAGATGTGGAAGTCGATGTCGCGGTGCTTCATCATAAGGCCCATGGCCAGCGACCCGACCATGCGCGGTTCGGCGCCGACTGTGCGCCACACGTCGACCAGACGCGTGCGCTCCACCAGGTCGAGGGCCGTGCGGCGGTTGTGCTCGGCAAGCGAAAGGAATTCCTCCATGGCAATCAGATGTGATAGCCGTTTTCGAACAGCAGTCCCGTGTACTCGACGTGCATGGTGAAGCAGTCGAACGATACTTTCAGGGTGGCGAATGGGCCGCTGCCGAGCTCGACGTCGAGGCCGGTGATTTCGTAGCGCGGCATCTGCTCGCCGTTGTAGTAGGGTATGACCGACTCGGCGGTGTAGCGTCCGTCGTCGGAGAGAACGATGCCGCGCACCTCGATGGAGATTCGGGGCATCTCGGCCACGAACTTCACGCGCTCCATGGCGAGGGTCTTCGTGCCGTCGTCGGCGTCGATGAGCCTGAATGCGGCGTCGTGGTCGGTGAATGCGTCGAAGCGGCTGCCCGGCAGGGGCGTAACCTCGGTCGTCGAGGCGTGTATCTCCTCGAACACCTCTTGCTTGTCGTCGCAGGCCGTGCAGAGCAAGGCCGCAGCGGCCAGAATAGTCACGAACAGTTTTTTCATATTTCGATGTTTAATGTTATGCCGAATGTCCGCGGGCGGGCGTGTTGCAGGAACTCGTTGCCCACCGACTTGAAGTAGAATACGTCGTAATGCTCGCCTGTGAGGTTGCGCCCCCACACGTCGACCGACCAGCGCCGGTGTTCGAAGCGGACGGACGCTCCCATGAGCGCGTAGAAAGGCTGACGCCGCGAATTCTCCTCGTTCCACCATATCGGGCCGGCGCCGTTGGTGTCGCAGCGCAGCACCAACGAGTCGAGCCACCGCGCACCTATGCGCAGCGAGTAGGAGAGACTCGCCGAGAAGGTGTGCTGCGGAGCGTAGGGAATGCGCCGGCCGCCGTAGTCGATGCCGTTGCGTTCGTCGTAGAGGTAGCTGACGAATCGGGCGTCGGTATATCCGTATGCCGCGGAGAACTCCCAGCCGTCGCAATAGACCGCCGATGAGAATTCGCCGCCGAGACTGCGCGTGTGCCCGGCGTTGGTCATCATGCGCCCCGTGACCGAGCCGCGCGGGAAGACGGTGAGCTGCTGGTCGGTGCAGTCGATGCAGAAGAGCGCTGCATCGGCCCGGAAGTGCCCGCACGGGCTCGCATAGCGACCGCCGAGTTCGTAGTTCCAGCTCTTCTCGGGTTTGTAGGCCGCCACGTCGTCGATGGTGTATGCCTCGTCGGGGAATACGTTCATGCGCTCCATGAGAGCTGTTTGCAACACCTCGGAGAACATCTGGGTATTGAATCCTCCCGCCTTGTAACCTTTCGAGACGGTGAGGTAGATATTGTTGCGGGTGTCGCTGCCGATGCGGCACAGTATCGAGAGCCTGGGCAGCACCTCGACGAACGACCGGCTCGCGGAGCCTTTCAGCCGGAAAGGTTCTATCATAGTCGTGCCGATGCTGCAACTCTCCGACGTCGAGCTGTCGTAGTGCAGGTTCGACCGTTCCCAGTCGATGCGCAGACCGGCCGTGAAGCGCCAGCGGCCGACCTCGCAGTTCGATTCGTGGTAGAGCGCCGCTCCGTAGTTCGCGATGCGGAAGCGGCTGTCGAGCGGGAATGAGTCGGGGAACTGCGGGCGCAGTCCGGTGTGCTCCTCGACATTGGCGATTATCAGGCGTTCGATGCCGTCCGCGAGGAACTCGACCGGGGCGTGCATGTCGGTGTGCCGGTAGAATCCGAACGCACCGGCAAGCCATCGGTAGCGTCCATGCTCGGGCGAACGGAATACGACATCCTCGGTCGCGGCATGCTCGGTGCGCCGCTGCATCAGTGTGAAGTACGACAGCGGCAGGAAATCCTGGTCGAGAAGCATGCGGTCGTCGAGATACTGGTAGCTCGTGATGCTCGCGACGGAGAACCGCCCTTCGTCGCAGGTCACCGTGAAACCGTCGCTCAGAGCCGTGCGGCGGTAGGACGAAGGGTCGTTGTAGCGTATCTCGCCGTTGCGGATTATCGTCTCGCCGTTCTCGACGATATCGTCTCCGGCATAAGCGTAGGGGTATCCGCCCTGCCGCAGCGACGAGACCGCCAGCGTGTTGTCGAAGTTCAGCCGCGTGGAGGGGCGCCACTGCAATCTGATGCGTCCGCCGGCCGAGCGCTCCCAGTCGCACGTTTCGCCGGTCGCGAGGTTGCGGAAGAAGCCGTCGGACGATGAGTAGTAGCCAGCCACGGCCGTGCCGAAGCGTTCGCTCGGGCGGTTGTAGGCCGAAGCGCGGAATTTGTAGCTGTTGCCGCTCGAATATTCTGCTCCGAGGCGCACGCCTTCGTAGTCGAACGGCGAGAGCGTGTAGATGTTCATCACGCCGCCCATGGTGTTGCGTCCGTAGAGGGTGCTCTGCGGGCCGCGCAGCACGACGATGCGCTCGATGTCGCACATTTCGGTGTCGTAGGCGTCCTTGTTCAGACAGGGTACGTTGTCGACGTTGAGGCCCATTACCGGCTGGTCGATGCGCGAGCCGAGACCGCGGATGTATATCGACGAGGTCATGCGCGAGCCGTAGTCGGGAATGTGCATGTTGGGAACCAGCAGCGCGACGTCCTTCGGCGATTCGATGTGCAGCCGTTCGATGCTCGTCTTGCCGAGCGTGCGGACTGCTGCTGCCGATGTCGCGAACGACCGTCCGTGCTTTATGGCCGTCACCTCCACGGCATCGACCGTAAGCGTGGTATCGACCTGACGGTCGGCCGCTGTCGTGAGCTCGTCGTGTGCAGCCGTCGTGCGGTGCGCTTCGTCCGGGTGCCGGTTTTCTGCCCGATGGTTCGCCATGAGTGCCGGTGTTGCGATGTCGGTCTTCATGGCGAAGCACTCCGCAGCGCCTGCGAGCGCCGCCGCACAGAGTATGTATTGCAGGATATGGTGCACCGTCTTGAATTTTTGTGCAAAGTAACCCAAAATTTCGCTCCCTGGCAATCCTCATTTGTGAGGATGCCGGGCCGATTCGTTATGAGCGTTTCTTGATTTGAGGCCGGCGGAGAGGGGTGCTCGGAACATGGAATGTCCGGCCGGCATACGGCGAGACTTTGAATACGGACGCAGCGATGCGTCGCTTCCGGCGGAGCCGAAGAGACGCGACCTAATGTTTTGCGGGCGGACATAACGAAACAAGCCCCGACACGTTTGCGTCGGGGCTTGCTGTGTGTAAAGCAGAATTACAGTGCGTTTACGTGGAGTTGGAGTGCGCCTTTGAGGTTGCCCGCCTTGTTCTTGTGGATGATGTTGTGCTTGGTGAGCTTGTCCAGCATAGCGGTTACCTTCGGAAGCAGTGCCTCCGCTGCGCTCTTCTCGGTAGTGTTGCGCAGAGCCTTCACAGCATTGCGTGCCGTCTTGTGATAGAGACGGTTGTGAGCGCGTTTGGTAGCTGTCTGGCGAATTCTCTTCTTCGACGACTTGTGATTTGCCATAGTTAGTGTTTTTTATTTTTACTTTTTCGTTATCAATCTAATCGGGGCGGCGCGACAGCGGTTTCGTCTGACTTTTTTTCTTTCGAATCGCCGGGGGTGGTGCCCCGTCCTGCCGACTTCCTTGCGGAAGTCTTTTCCGCCACTTCCCTTGTTTTGCCGGCCGTGGCCGGTTTCGGATAGGCCTTAGGCCCGCTCCTGAGGATTTCGTCCCGTCAACAAATGCGGTCGTCTTCGAATAATTCACCGCTCGAAACCGGGAATATCTTCGATTCTCACCGCACCGTCAAGTGTAGCCCATAGCAGAATCGAACTGCTCTTTCAAGAATGAAAATCTTGCGTCCTAA
>CAMWIG010000090.1 GCA_947174295.1 uncultured Alistipes sp.
ACCGTCGGCCGGCAGCGGCCGGCACGACGTAAATAGAGTTCGACCGGCGCCGCGGCGACATCGTTAAATACACCGCCGGCGGAGTGCCCGTGCTCTCGGGCATGCCCGAGCCCTCGTTCTGGCGCGCGCCGACCGACAACGACTGGGGAGAGAACATGCAGACCCGCAGCAACGTATGGCGCACGGCCAACCGCCGCACGGTGAGCGTCGAGCACCGCTGCACGGAGTCGGCGGCCGAAGTCACGGCGCGATACCGGCTCACCGACGCTCCGTCGGACTACACCGTGCGCTACACCTTCGACGGCGACGGCGCGCTGCATGTCGACGTCGAATGGCACACCGACGAGGAGCTGCCCGAGATGCTGCGCTTCGGCATGCGCATGCGTCTGCCCGAAGAGTACGAATATCTGAAATGGTACGGCCGCGGCCCGTGGGAGAACTACCCGGACCGCCGGACGGCATCGTTCGTGGGCATATACGAATCCACGGTAAGCGAACAGCTCCATCCCTACGTCCGTCCGCAGGAGACGGGCAACAAGTGCGACGTGCGCTGGGCCGAGCTCAGCGACGGCGGCGGGCGCACAATCCGCATCGAGGGCCGCCAGCCGCTCTGCATCAGCGCTCTGCACAACGCATGGGAGGATTTCGACCCGGGATTGTCCAAAAAACAGATGCACGCCTCCGACATCGAGCCCCGACGCGAGACGGTGCTCCACGTCGACCTCGTGCAGCGCGGTCTGGGCGGCGACAACTCATGGGGCGCATCCCCGCACGCACCCTACCGTCTCACCGCCCGCGACTACTCATACGGCTATACCGTCAGGGCTTCACGCCGCAATCCGTAATCCGGCGGCACAGGCAAGCCGACGCAGAGTCGAACGAGGTTAGGACTATGCCGAGGCGGGAAATGGAGGAATGATGTTCAACCATAAAAACAGCAAACGGCAATCCGATGACGGATTGCCGTTTGTTCGCAAAGAATTTCCGGGAGCAGACGACGCCGTCCCGTGCGATTGCCGGGCAGACCGGGAATGCGGCTGAAAAGCGACCCGTTTCGTTAAGCCGAGAGCAGAACCGAACTTGTTCGGGTTATGCCGAGGCGGGAAATGGAAGAATGAAATTGACCGCTTATTGCCTGCCCGTACCGTCTATCAGTCGGCGATGCCGGCCTCGGCAGGCGAGAAGAAGCGGCGCAGCCGGTCGCTGTTCCACTCTCCGGCCGCAGAGTCGTAGATGACCGGGCGCGTGTCGCCGAACGATTTCAGACGCAGGTAGGTTTCGTAAAGACATATTCCGTTCGCGGAGTTCTCGGCAATGGAGAATGCCACGACCGACGGATGCAGTTTCACGGCATGGTACACGCCCTCCGCGAGGTCGACATACGACGGCGTCCACCCGGCATCGTTCGACGGGTTGCCGCCGCGTCGGCGCGAATCGCCCCATACGGAGGTGTCGATAGGCGTCTGAGCGATGATATACATGCCCAGCGAGTCGCATATGTCGTAGAGCCGCCGGTCGACGGCATCGGTCGATGGGTGCAGCGTGTTGTAGCCCTTGCTGCGGAGCTCGGCCACTTCGGCGGCGGTCGCCTGAGGCAGGACGCGTGCCACGATGAGCGCCGTCGGCCGTCCGTTTATCGACACCAGACCGTTGGGCGAAACCTCGACCTCGCGGAATCCTATGCGGAACGTCTCCACCTCCTGATTGCGGCCCGCCACCTGCGTCCGCACATCGAGACGCAGCATGCGCGGATTGCGCAGCGCCCACAGACAGCTGTCGGGCAGGCGCACGGCGAAGCGCACCGTGTCCTCGCGGCGCATGTCGAGCGTCAGCTCCTTGTATCCGTAGTGCATCCGTATCGTATCCTGCAACAGCAGTTCGTAATAGACGCGCGTGGTCTTAGGGTTGAGCGCCTCGCTCTTCATGACGATGCCCACCTCGGCCGTCGCGGCGCCGTCGGCACCCATCGACGTGCGTGTCACCACGTCGCGAACGCGCACCGTGGCCGGCGACTGCACGTAGATGCGTCCCACGGCGAAATCGGAGGCGGCGGGCGAAAGCACACCGTCGCTATCAGCCAAAGGGACGATGCGCACGGTATTGCGGCCTTCGGCGGCACTCTTCGTCACCACGAAATCCGACGGCAGCACGCCGCTGAGAGTATGCCCCACCCTGCGGCCGTTGATTTCGACGGCATATCCGCCCGTCGCGGACTCCACGTGCAGCACCACCTGGCGGTTGACCCACGCGAAGGGCACGATGAAGTCGCCGGCGCAGCTGCCGTCGCTCTCCCGATGCCATTCGGTCACGGGACGTATGTACTTCGACTCGGGGAATCCGTCGGCCGACGACTCGGCGAAGGTCGTGCAGACAGCCGTCTCGGTAGCCACCGGGGCGCGCCCCTCGACAACCGAAGCAGGCGCCTGGGGAGGCGCGGCGAGTGCCGCCGTGCCGCACAGGGCCGCTATAATAAAAAGAATGCGTTTCATAATCGGTATTTTCAATATTTTACACACCCGGCACAATCGCAGCCCGCATATCGTCGGCTTCGCCTCAGACACTTCGTCCGACAAAATAGCGAATAAATTTGCATTTGTACCCGGCTTAATCGTATCTTCGCGGTTGTAAAGTTACTCTTTTTTTCGAACACTGTGTCATCGACAATGCCCAAACTCAACTTTCCGCCCGTCAGGCTGCGCGCCCGACGCAACGGCGAGCGCATCGAAGTGTGGGATTCGCTGCGCGGCTCGTGGCTCGTGCTGACACCCGAAGAGTGGGTGCGGCGGCATCTGATCGAGTTCCTCGCCGAACGGTGCGGCATGCCGAGACAGCGCATCGTGCAGGAGTATCCCGTGCCGCTCAACGGACAGCCGCAGCGAGCGGACATAGTGGTAGTCGACGACAACGGCCGCCCCTCGATACTCGCCGAGTGCAAGGCCGCAGGCGTCGCCATGGACGACCGCGTGCTGGCGCAGGCCGTGCGGTACAATTCGGTGCTCGGCGCAGGCATGATAATTCTCACGAACGGCATCGAACACCGATGCTATCGCTTCGACGGCGCACGCTACTCGCCGTGCGCTCTCCCAGTAAAACGGTAATCGCCGGACGCGCAGCCACTGCCCGAGGTCACAGCGCCGAGGGGAAGAGCTTCCCGACGTAGGTTTGGAACGTCTCGCGATAGTTTTCTCCGATGGGCAGGTACTCGTCCTCACCGAGATACACACGCCCTTTGGCATAGCCCCTGATGCGCCGCAGATTGACTATGTAGGACCGGTGTATGCGCATGAACATCTCCGAGGGGAGCGTCGCCTCCATGTTTTTCAGACGGAACAGCGTCATGATGCGCGAACCGTCCTCCAACACCAGACGGACATACTCGCTGTCGCTCTCGATATAGACGATGTCGGCCACGCGCACGAGCGCCACCTTGTGGTCGGCCTTGACCGAAATATACTCATGCCCTGTGCCCGCCGGCTCGGCTTCGGAGTCGGGACGAGAATCACGGCGACGCAGTTCACTGAGCGACAGCGCCTTGTCGGCGGCATGGCGGAATTCGTCGAGCCCGAAAGGTTTGAGCAGATAGTCGATGGCATCGAGTCGGAATCCGTCGACGGCATATTCGGCGTAGGCCGTGGTGAAGATTATCATCGGGCGCTCCTCCTCGGCAATCGAACGCACGAACTCCATGCCGTTCATGTCGGGCATGTTGATGTCGACGAACATCAGCTCTACGCTCTGCGTCTCCATCGCGGACTGCGCCTCGGCAGCACTGCCGCAGGCGGCCACGAGCTCCAAGAACGGAACTTTGGATATGTATGCGCGAAGCTGGGCCAGCGCCAGAGGCTCGTCGTCTATGGCTATACATTTAATCATGAATAATCGGTATTAGCAGTTCGACGCTGTAACGCTCCTGTTCGGAGTCGTCGATATGCAGCGTAAAGTTCTTGTCGTAGATGAGTTCCAGACGCTTGCGCACGTTCTCCAAACCGATGCCGGCCTTGTGGTCCTTACTCGGAGCATGGCGGCTGTTGACTATGCGGCAGCGCACCGAATCGTCGACAACGGCCACGTCGATGTGGATGAACGACCGGCTGCGATAGCTCACGCCGTGCTTGAAGGCGTTCTCGACGAAGACGATGAGCAGCAGCGGAGGTATGACCACCGACGACGGCACGTCGCGCGGGCGGTCGAAACGGATGTCGATGCTGTCGCTGTAACGTATGCGCATGAGCTGTATGTAGTTGTCGATGAATTCGAGATCCTTCGACAACGATATGTCGCGCGCCTCGGAGTCGTAGAGCACGTAGCGCATCATGCGCGAAAGCTCGATGACGCTCTTCTTCGCCATCTCGGCGTCGATGTCTATCAGCGCGTGGATGTTGTTGAGCGTATTCATGAAGAAGTGCGGATTTATCTGGTATTTCAGATAGTCCATCTCAGCTTGGAGGTTCTGCCGTTTGAGCACCTCCATCTTCTGTTCGTCGCGCAGCGACTGGTACATGAACTTGATACTGGCGTTGAGTCCCGTCATGAACAGACCCAGCAGCACGTTCCACTGCAACGCAAGGTCGGTGAACGACGCCTTGCGGTACGGCAGCAGAAGCTCCTGCTCGCCGGGCTGCATCATCCGCTCGACGATGTAACGCTCGTATGTGTCGACGACCGAAAAGATGAGGATTATCGTCACGATGTTGGTCATGAAGTAGGCCACGTAGCGGTGACGGATGAGCAGTTTGGGCGCTATCAGACTGTTGTGCAGCAGAAAGAGCACGAAATAGGGAAATATCTTGCGCCATGCGATGAGCACGTCGCCGAAATCGACGTGCATGCTCTCGACCATCTCCGAATTCATCACCGGGACGAGCAGGATGGCCGTCCACACCAGAAAATAGAGCAGGTTTTCACCTATG
Source organism: uncultured Alistipes sp. (assembly GCA_947174295.1). Lineage (GTDB taxonomy): Bacteria > Bacteroidota > Bacteroidia > Bacteroidales > Rikenellaceae > Alistipes. The sequence continues at coordinate 4,911 of CAMWIG010000090.1, forward strand.
GTCTGCTTGTGCGAGAAGTTCATGGCCGGCAGCGCGAGCGGTTAGCGTATTCTGTCGAGCGAGCGCACCGTCAGTTCGTCGCGCATGATGCCGCGAATGGCGAGCCAGCAGAAGACGAGGCCCGCCAGCGGCAGCGCCACGGTGTAGTTGAGCGACCCGGCGTTGAACTCGAAGCCGTCGAAGCAGCGCTCCCAGAGGAAGAAGTATGCGAGCATCATGGCCTCGGCGCCCAACAGCAGCACGGCCTCGACCACGCACAGGCGCACCTGCAACATGCGGCGGTTGTAGAGGAATATGGTCACCAGCGGCAGCAGACATGCGGCATCGAGCAGCAGTGCCATGTATAGCGTGCCGACAACCTTCTCGCCGGCGGCGTCTTTCAGGCCGTAGGCGAAGAGTTCGAAAGCATCGGCGCCGGCGGCGAACGACGCCACGGGAACGATAACGGTCACGGCGACGAGCACCGAGACGATAAATAGATACAGAGATTGAATGCGTTGTATCATAAGGTAGTGAGGTTAATCTATCGTTTTATCAATAAGGTAGTTGTTGCGCTCGGAAGCAGCACGGTTGATTAGCTCGCCGAGAAATCCCGCCAGGAACAGCTGCACGCCCAGTACGACGGCCAGCATGGCCAGATAGAACAGAGGCTGGTCGGTGACGTGTCGCAGCGGCAGGCCGAGCGCCTGCTTGTAGAGCTTCGCTGCGATGACCCACACCGTCGTACCGCCGCCCAGCAGGAACATCAGCGTGCCGAGGCTGCCGAAGAAATACATCGGCGAACGGCCGAAATGCGAAAGGAACGTGACGGTTATAAGGTCGAGATATCCCTTCACCATGCGTTCGAGGCCGAATTTCGAAACTCCGTACTTGCGGGCGCGGTGGCAGACGGCCTTCTCTCCAATACGGCGGAATCCGGCCTGACGCGCCAGAATCGGTATGTAGCGGTGCATCTCGCCGTAGACCTCTATCGACTTGACGACCTTGCGGCGATAGGCTTTCAGGCCGCAGTTGAAGTCGTGCAGAGCGATTCCCGACACCGTGCGCGCCGTCCAGTTGAAGAACTTGCTCGGCCAGCGCTTGCCTATCGGGTCGTGGCGCTCGCGTTTCCAGCCCGACACGAGGTCGAAGCCATCCTCGACAATCATGCGGCGCATCTCGGGTATCTCGTCCGGCGAATCCTGCAAGTCGGCGTCCATCGTGAAGACCACCTCGCCGGCGGCGGCGGCGAATCCGCAGTAGAGCGCCGCCGACTTGCCGTAGTTGCGGGCGAAACGTATGGCCCGCAGCGTCGGATAGTCCTCTTTCAGACGTTCGACGACCTCCCACGACGAATCGGTGGAGCCGTCGTCGACCATCACTATCTCGTATGAAAGGGCCGCCTCGCGGCATACGCGGTCTATCCACGCCGCCAACTCGGGCAGCGACTCCTCCTCGTTGTAGAGAGGAACGACGACCGAAACGTCGAACTGTGTCCCGGTCATGGCGCTACTCGACATCGCCGTTACCGAACATCGGAGCCTCACGACGCGTGAACGCCGCGATGAACAGGCCGAAGAAGCCGCCGCGGACGGCCATGGCCAGAGCGTTGGTCAGCACGACGTAAATCGGCGAGAAGAACATCTTGTCGTAGATGCCCTTCATCTGCGCGAGCATCGTATCGCCGTACAAGCCTGTCTGAGCCAGCGCGGACACGGTCTTGTCCACCAGCTCGTGGTAGCGCTCCGGGAAGAGGAAGTTGGCCGCAACGATGCTGTATGCGCCCAGCAGTATGCCGGCGAAGAGCGACACGAAGAAGATATACTTCAAGCAGGCGCCGTAGCCGTAACCCTCGTCGCCCGCACCGTAGAGCGCCACGCGGCGGCGCGTGAAGAGAGTAAGCAATCCGACGGTCGCCGCCAGATGCAGCAGCGACACCGCCCACGAAGAGGTGTACATGCCCAAAAATGCGAAGACAATCTCCGCGACACCGAGAAATGCGCCGTATCGAGCGGCATCGGTCCAGAAATTCGTATTTTTCATATTCTCAACTGTTATTGATTTTCTCTATTTCAACTCGCCGCCGCCCTCGCGCACTACCTCGGGTTCGCCCTCCGTAAGGTCTACGACCGTAGTCGGCACGACGGAGCCTATGCCGCCGTCGACGACCAGGTCTATCTCGCGACCGTAGCGCTCCTCGATGAGCGACGGGTCGGTGGTATACTCCTGTTCGCCGTCGCGGTCGACCACCGACGCCGTAAGCAGCGGTCCGTCGACGCACGCCGCCACAGCGCGCGCCAAGGCATTCGCAGGCATGCGGACACCTATCGTGCGGCGCTTGGAGAGCACCTTGTCGGGCATACGCGACGAAGCGGGCAGGATGAACGTGAACGGCCCGGGCAGGTTGCGCTTCAAAATCCTGAACGCGGCATTGTCCACCCGACAGTAGTCGGCCACCGACGACAGAGAGTCGAAGACCACCGACAACTCCGCAACCTCCTTGCCGCACAAGGCATGCAGACGCGCCACGCCCTTCGCCGAGCGCAGCGCACACCCGAAGGCATAAACTCCGTCGGTGGGATACGCCACCACGCCTCCGCGCGACAGTATATCGGCGACACGCTGCAAATCCCGCTCCGAAGGGTTCTTATCGTAAATCCTGACGAGCATAATCGAAGCAAAGATACGAATAAGCGAGTGCAATGCCAAATTTATTTGAGCATTGCACTCGGCTTTTTAAATTTAGTAACAATTAGCAATGAGTAATTTTTATCGGCGATATGACTTGCGCGGACTGCATGCTCGAAATCCGCGCAAGTCCGGCATGACATACCTGCGCCTTGATTACTCATTTCCAATTTTTCATTTTATTCTCCGTTTGTCC
>CAMWIG010000091.1 GCA_947174295.1 uncultured Alistipes sp.
GCGGATGAATCCCTTCTCGAAGTCGGTGTGGATAATTCCGGCCGTCTGCGGCGCCTTCATGCCCTTGGAGTAAGTCCATGCGCGCGTCTCGTCGGCACCGGTGGTGAAGAACGTTTCGAGATCGAGCAATTTGTAGGCCGATTTTATCAGTCGCGCCACGCCCGACTCCGTGAGTCCGATCTCTTCGAGGAACATCTGACGCTCCTCGTACTCCTCCAACTCGGCGATGTCGGCCTCGGTTGCCGCGGCGATGACGAGCATCTCGGCGTTCTCGTCGGCGATGGCCTCGCGAACGGCCTCGGTGTAGGCATTTCCCGTGACGGCGCTCTTCTCGTCGACGTTGCAGACATAGAGCACCGGCTTGTCGGTCAGCAGATTGAGGTCGACCAGCAGCTTGCGGTCGTCCTTGTCCAGCTCCACGGTGCGGGCGCTGCGGCCCTGCTCCAACACGGCCTTGTACTGCAACAGCAGCTCCACGGCACGCTTGGCAGCCTTGTCGCCGCCCACGGCCGCCTGCTTCTGAGTCTTGGCAAGACGGTTCTCGATGGTCTCCAAATCTTTCAGTTGAAGCTCCGTGTCGATGATTCCCTTGTCGCGCACGGGGTCGACGGTGCCGTCCACGTGGGTGATGTTGCCGTTGTCGAAACAGCGCAGCACGTGAATTATCGCATTCGTGTTGCGAATGTTGGCGAGAAACTTGTTGCCCAGACCTTCGCCTTTCGACGCGCCCTTCACCAGACCGGCGATGTCGACGATTTCGATGGTCGTCGGAACCACGCGCTTCGGATTGTCGATTTCGGCCAGACGCACCAGACGCTGGTCGGGAACGGTTATTACGCCCACATTGGGCTCGATAGTACAGAATGGGAAATTGGCAGCCTGAGCCTTGGCGTTGGACAGGCAGTTGAACAGAGTCGATTTACCGACATTGGGCAAGCCGACGATACCGCATTGTAAAGCCATGAATATAAGTTATTTCGTTTTATCTTTCGTATGTCGTGCGACGGCAACGGGCCATATCGCACCGAATTATTTTACAAAGATACGAATAAGCGAGCGCAAAAGCAAGTTTACTTGCATTTTGCCGAGCGAGAGTATCTAAGGCGACAGCCAAAGATACGAATAAGCGAGTGCAATGCCAAATTTATTCGAGCATTGCCGAGCGGGAGTGTCTAAGGCGACAGCCAAAGATACGAATAAGCGAGCGCAATGCCAAATTTATTCGAGCATTGCCGAGCGGGAGTGTCTAAGGCGACAACCAAAGTACGCATAAGCGAGTGCAATGCCAAATTTATTTAAGCATTGCCGAGCGGGAGTATCTAAGGCGAACGTTTTCGATAAGCCGAGCGCAATAGAGCTTGCTCGGATTGCCGAGGCGAGAAAACGAAGAATGAAATTCAAGTCGAAGATACGAATAATCGAATTCAATATTGCCGTTCGGAGGGCGGCTGCATCCAGGACGAGGCATTATCGGAGCGACCCCGTCAGGTTCAAATTCGAGGTCCCCGGCAGCCATCGGCAACAGCATCGAACGCCATTTCAAAACCGCTTATTATGGCGTTTACGGATTTTTTTCATACATTTGTAAGCTATAACAATGATTGATTATGAATCGTGAGCATATATACGACGAACTTTCCCGCCTGACGGCACTCGCCGACGGATGGCGCAGGGCGGCCGAAATCCCGGCCATAGAGCGCGACCTGATGCTTTCGCGCCTGCGCGAACTCTACGGCTCGCTGGTATTCGAAACCGCCGCGGCATACGCCGAGCCCGGCTTCGCAGCCGCGGCTGCCGCCGAGGAGGACGAGACGAACGAGATAATCGACATCGTGCTCGACGACGTCTTCGAGGAGCCGACGGAACAGCCCGCCGAAGAGTCGGAATTCCGGGACGACAGTGCTGCGACACAGCCCGCTGCGAACGAAGAGCCCGAAGATTCGGAGGAGGAGTCGCTGCCCGAGATAGAGGTAGAGATAGTGACGGATTTCGAATCGGCTTTCGCCGACGACACCGATGCGGAGAGCGATTCGTCGCAGGGCGAGGAGCCGCACGCACACAGACCGGCCGAAAGCGAATTCGCGAACGAACCGTCGGAATCGGCGGCAGCGGCCATCGAGACCGAAGAGCGGCAGGCGGAAACCGAAGAGGCCGCAGCTGCCGGAAGCGGCGCACGGACCGAAACCGAGGTCGTACCGGCCGGCGGATTCGAACCCGAACATGAAGAAGTCGCGACATTCGCATCCCATCGCTTCGGAGAGTCGGAAGACGACGCGCAGGCCGCAACCGAGACATGGCCGGCAACGGAGTACGACGAACCGGCCGTGGAGTTCGAAATAACAGAAGAGGAACATAACGAGCCGGCAGAGGAGAGCGCGGCCGTGCAGTTCGCCGCGGAGCCTGCCGGCGAGCCGACGAACGGCAGCGACATTCCGACGGCAGCTGCCGATGATGAGACGGAGGAGGAATACGCACCTCGATTCGTTACGGAAGAGTCGCCCGAGCCGGCAGAGGAGAGCGCAGCCGTGCAGTTCGCCGCGGACGAGACGGACGAACCAGAGTTCATAGTGGAGCTCGAACCCGCTCCGACCGAGACAATCCCGGCGGAGACAATCCCGACCGAAACAGCCATGGAAGAGGCAGTCCCGGAGGAGACGATTTCGGCGGAAGAGCCGGCGGAAGAGGAGGATTCCGAGCCCGAATTCATCGTCGAGCCTGCGCCCGCCGCAGTCGAAAATCCTGCGGCGGCGGAGCCCGGAAACGGCGATACGGCCTCGCAGCAGAACAACCTGTTCGGATTCGACCCCGTAGCGGCGCCGCGCCGTTCGCGACATCGCATGATATCGCTCTACGACGACGACCTTTTCGAGCGCATTCCCGTGCGCAAGGCAGACAAACCGGCCGCATCCGACGACAACCCGCAGTTCGAAGTGGTGGCACCGCCCGCACACGAACCGACCCCGCAGCCGGACCCCGAAGAGACGGATATTATCGTTGAGATATCGCCAAACGACAGCGAGATGCCGCAAGCACCGAAGGCCGGCGACAGCGGACGAATCGCAGAGTTCATCGTCGACGACGGACCGCAGACGATGTCCGGCGCAGAGTCGTTCCGCAGCGGAGCTCCCGCCGCTCCCGCCGAGCCGGCGAAGGTGGTGCTGGGCGACGTTCTCGGCAGCGACCGCCGCACCCTCGGCGAAAGCATGGCCGACAGCCGCGCCACTACGGCCGACGCACTGGCCCACACTCCCGTTCGCAATCTGTCGGGTGCGCTCAGCATCGGCGACCGATACCGCATAGAGTCGGAGCTCTTCGGCGGCGATGCCGAGCTCTGCCGCCGAACACTCGAAAAACTCGACGGCATGGAGTCGCTCGACGACGCGGTGATATACATCGAGGAGCACTTCTCGTGGCACCCCAGCTCCGAGGCGGCATGTATGATAATGGAACTTCTCGAACGCAAATTCAGCTGACAACGCAATGTCGAAACTCTACATAGTACCCACTCCGATAGGAAACCTCGACGACATCACCCTGCGCGCCGTGAAGGTGTTGCAGGAGGTCGATTTCATCCTCGCCGAGGATACGCGCACAACGTCGTTTCTGCTGCATCATCTCGGCATAGAGAAGCCGCTGCGCTCGCATCACAAATTCAACGAACACGCCACGGTAGCCATGGTGGCCGAGAGCATAGCCGCCGGACGCACCGTGGCTCTGGTCTCCGACGCCGGCACGCCCGGAATCTCCGACCCCGGATTTCTGCTCGTGCGCACATGCGTGGAGGCCGGCATCGAGGTCGAGACGCTCCCGGGAGCCACGGCATTCGTTCCGGCACTGGTGCAGAGCGGATTCCCGTGCGACAAATTCTGCTTCGAGGGCTTCCTGCCCCAGAAGAAGGGGCGCTCCAAGCGTTTGCAGGAGCTCGCCGACGAGGAGCGCACCATCATACTCTACGAATCGCCGTTCCGGGTGGTGAAGTGTCTCGAACAGCTCGCCGAGGCTATGGGCGGCGACCGCCGCGTGTCGGTGTCGCGCGAGCTCACCAAGAAGTTCGAACAGACCGTGCGCGGCACGATAGAGGAGGTGATTGCGCACTTCCGCGCCACGGAGCCGCGCGGCGAGTTCGTCATCGTCGTGGCCGGCCGCCCCAAGAACCGTAAAAACGACGAGCAATGAGACGCAACGCCCACGTAAAGCTCAATCCGTGGCAGAAGATTCTCTACGGAATGATGTTCGCGCTCTGCAAGGCCGTAGCCGTACTGCCCTACTTCGTTCGCTACCGCATCCTCGGCAACGCGCTCTACTTCCTCTTCCATCACTGCCTGCACTACCGCAGGCGCGTAATCATGGAGAATCTCCGGACGTCGTTTCCCGAACGCAGCGAAGAGGAGCTGCGCGAGATATGCCGCCGGTTCTACCTCACACTCGCCGACATCATCATCGACACGCTCAGCATGGCCGCCATGAGCGACGAGGAGTGCCGCCGCCACATAATCTTCGAGAACGGAGAGCAGGTGGCCGAAGCGACCCGCGGCCGCGGATTCGTCGGACTGCTCGCCCACTTCGGCTGCTGGGAATACTGCCAGTTCTGGGGTCTCGCATTCCCGTGGCAGACTTCGATTTCGGTGTACCATCCGCTGGAAAATCCCGTATTCGAGAAGCTGTTCCGCCGTCTGCGCCGCCGAACGGGTGCGGTGACCATACCCAAGGAGGAGCTCATGCGCTTCTATCTCCACCACCGATACACGGGCTACAAGGGTACGGACATGGCACTGGGGCTGATTGCCGACCAGAGTCCGCATGTCTATGCCGGAAGTCATTGGTTCAGGTTTCTGAACCACGACACCGTATTCTACGAGGGCGGCGCGAAGATTGCCGTCAAGTGCAATGTCCCGGTATATTTCTTCTGCCTCGAACGCGTTCGACGCGGATACTACACGACCCGCTGCGAAATGCTCTACGACGGACAGGAGCCGATAACGGAGGTCGAAATTACGGAACGATATGTGCGCAGGCTCGAACAGATGATTCGCCGCACGCCCGAGCTGTGGCTCTGGTCGCACCGCCGGTGGAAACACCGCAAACCGGCCGAACGCGAAACCTACGGCACAGCCGAATAGCACCGAACAGCACACGCCATGCCATCCGTCAAAGTCGTCATACTCAATTGGAACGGAGAACGCCACCTTGCGCGTTTTCTGCCTTCGGTGGTGCGCAACACCCCGGAGCATGCCGGCATCGTCGTGGCCGACAACGGCTCGACGGACGGTTCATTGGAGCTCCTCGCACGCGAATTTCCGACGGTGGAGGTCATCCGTCTCGACCGCAACTACGGCTTCGCCGAGGGTTACAACCGCGCCATGCGCCACATCGACTCCGACTACGCCGTACTGCTCAACTCCGACGTCGAGACACCCGACGGATGGCTCGCGCCGCTCGTCGAGACGCTGAACGCCGACCCCGAAGTGGCTGCCGTGGCGCCGAAGCTGCTGTCGGAGAAGCACCGCGACGAGTTCGAATACGCCGGTGCATCGGGAGGATTCATCGACATGTTCGGCTATCCGTTCTGCCGCGGCCGCATACTGCGCAGCATCGAGCGCGACGAGGGGCAGTACGACGACGCCCGCGACGTTTTCTGGGCCACGGGCGCAGCGTTCTGCTGCCGCACGGACGTATTCCGCACGCTCGGCGGGTTCGACGGCGACTTCTTCGCACACATGGAGGAGATCGACCTCTGCTGGCGCATGCAGCTCGCCGGCTGGCGCATACGCATCGAGCCGCGCAGCCGCGTCTATCACCTGGGCGGCGGCACGCTCTCGACGACATCGCCGCAGAAGATATTCTACAACCACCGCAACAACCTCGCGATGCTCTACAAGTGCGCCCCCGCCTGGCAGCGCGCGCTGGTGGCCGTCGTGCGGCCGATGCTCGACCTGCTGGCCGCACTCTCCTACCTCGGCTCGGGCAACGTCGCCGGATTCCGCGCCGTGGGCCGCGCGTGGGCCGAGTTCATCCGCGAGCACGGGGCTCTCGCCGAAAAGCGCCGCGCGGTACGCGCCTCGTGCCGTCGTGAATCGCACGAAATATACCGCGGGTCGATTCTGCTGCGCTACACCTTCGGCCTGCGCCGGTTCGGAAGACTCCTATGAACGGAATATCATGGAATCCGTGGCACGGCTGCACCAAAATCAGCCCGGGCTGCCTGCACTGCTACGTCTACCGTCAGGATGCGATGCACGGCATCGACCGTCTGAGCAGCGAGGTGGTGCGCAATGCGACGTTCGACCTTCCCGTGCGCCGCAACCGCAACCGGACATACAAGGTGCCGCCCGGTTCGATCGTCTACACATGCTTCACCTCCGACTTTCTGGTCGAGGGCGCCGACGCATGGCGCGCCGAAGCGTGGGATATCATACGCCGCCGCAGCGACTGCCGCTTTTTCTTCTTCACCAAACGCATAGACCGTTTCGCCGAGGTCGCGCCCGACGACTGGGGCGACGGCTGGGATAACGTCATCATAGGCTGCACGGCCGAAACGCAGGCCATGGCCGACTACCGGCTGCCGATATTCCGCTCCCTGCCCCTGAAACACCGCGCCATAATCGCAGCTCCGCTGCTCGAACGGCTCGACATCGCCGCATACCTCGACTCCTCGATAGAACAGGTGGCCGTCAGCGGCGAGTCGGGTGCCGAGGCCCGCGCGCTCGACTACGAATGGGTGCTCGACCTGCGCCGGCAGTGCGTCGAGGCCGACGTGCCGTTTCTGTTCCACCAGACGGGCGCACGCCTGCTGAAAGACGGCCGGCTCTACCGCATCGGCCGCCGCCACCAGATTGCGCAGGCCTCCCGGGCAGGCATCGACTATCGCTGCGACCGCCACGGCACACCGCTCACCGCCGCACCGCTGACGACGGACGGCGAACTGTTCGGACAACAACGATAAAGTGCGGCCGCCGCGATTAACGGCAGCCGCACGAAATATCATCTCCATCCAGTCACAGACCCAGCGCGCAGCGGAGGATTTCGAGCTCCTCGCGGACGATGCAGTGGCGCATGGTGCCGTGTGCGACGGCATGCACGAGCTCATCGAACGGCATCCAGCGCACGGCGTCGAGCTCGTCGGTCTGTATGGCGAGCTCCTCGGCCCTCACGTCGCGCCACAGGGCGTAGACGTCGCTTATCTGATTGTCGACGAACGGCCGGCCGTGGAAAGTCTCGCGGTAGAAGAATCGGCGCCGGCCGCACCGCACCAGCTCGTCGGCCGAGGCCGTGAGCCCCAGCTCCTCGCGCAGTTCGCGCAGGGCCGATTCGACAAACCCCATGCCGGCCGGTATGTGCCCGGCACTCGATATGTCCCAACACCCGGGGCACGACTCCTTGTTCTCGCTGCGACGCTGCAAGAGCACCTCCGCACGTCCGTTCCTGCGCCGCAGAAGCCACACGTGGGCCGTGCGGTGCAACAACCCCTCGGCATGCACCCGCACCCGATCGGCCGTCTCGCCCGTCGGGAAGCCCGCCTCGTCCACTATGTCGAGTATCTCCATAAAAACTCCTCCGCACTCCCGAACGGTATTTTTTCCGCAACCGTTGCATAATCAGGAGTATTTGACTATCTTTGCATTAACACGAAGCGCCGGCATGCGGCGCCGAACTTTTACCCAAAGTTACTGTTTTCACCCGGTTTTTACAAATACTAACGCAAAAGACGACGACTCGCACCCCGACAGTAAGCCGACATACTCATTTCAATCCCTATA
>CAMWIG010000092.1 GCA_947174295.1 uncultured Alistipes sp.
GCTTTGGCCTGAGCGATATTCTTGTCCGCCTGAGCCTGGTCCATTTGCAGCTGAGCGCCGATATTCTTTCCGACGTCGATGTCGGCGATATCGATAGAAAGGATTTCGAACGCCGTACCGGCATCGAGCCCCTTGTCGAGCACTACGCGCGAGATGGAATCGGGATTTTCGAGCACGATTTTATGCGAAGCCGCCGAACCGATGGACGACACGATGCCTTCGCCGACACGCGCGAGCACGGTCTCCTCGCCGGCACCGCCGACAAGCTGCTTGATATTGGCGCGCACCGTAACGCGAGCCTTGGCAATCAGCTGTATACCGTCCTTGGCCACCGCTGCGACGGGCGGCGTATTGATGACCTTGGGGTTGACCGACATCTGCACGGCCTCGAACACGTCGCGGCCGGCGAGGTCGATTGCCGTGGCCATCTTGAAGTCGAGCATGATATTGGCCTTCTGCGCCGACACCAGGGCGTGCACGACATTGGTCACGTTACCGCCTGCGAGATAGTGCGCTTCGAGCTCGTTGGGGTCGAGCGACAGACCGGCTTTCGTGCCTTCGATCATCGACGACACGATAACCGAGGGCGGCACCTTGCGCCAGCGCATGAGAACCAGCTGCAACAGACTGATGCGCACACCCGACACCAACGCCGAGAACCACATGCCCACCGGGATGAAATAGAAGACCAGCCATACGGCTACCAAGCCCAGGAATACGACAAGGGCAATGAATCCATTCTCCATAATGATTTACGTTTATTTGATTACTTTCTTTACAATCACGTTGAAATTCTCGAACCCCACGACCTCTATTTCGGTCTTCGGGTCGACATAGGCATCGGCCGACTTGGCTTCGTAAGTCTTGCCGCCGAGCGACACGGTGCCCATGGGCGAGAGTCGCGACACGGTCATGCCGCGGTCGCCTACCTTGACATCGTCATGCTGCGGAACGACGTTTCCCGACGACTCTATCTTCTGTTGAAGCGACAGCCGCTGCCAGGTCTTGGCACGCAGCGACACTACCGTAACGACGAGCGACAGCAACGAAATGACAGCAATAACGATGCCTCCGCCCCAGGTTCCGTAAGAGTCGAACGCCATATACGCCGCGCAGCCGTAGCACACCAGCGACAATACGCCGCCGACGGATATTCCGGGCAGCAACAGTATCTCGGTCAGCAGAAACAGCAGACCCAATACGACGAGAATTATTATCCACAGCATAGACGTATGAGTTTTATCGTGCTATAAAGTTACGATAATTTTTTTATTGCGCAGCAATTTCCTCGACTTTTATTTCGATATCGCCGGCGGCGGCACGCACGGCATCGGCGAGAGCTTCGGCCGCGCTGCGCTCCGCGAAGGCTCCGACGACGAATTCGCCGTCTCCGACACGCGTCAGCTCGCATCCGCCGGCATGCTCGGCGATAATATCGCGCACGCTCTCCGGCAGCACCTGCACGCCATAGAGCTCGACACGGTAAACGGTCCTCTCCGCCGGCTCGGGGTCGGTCGCGAGGTTGCGGTACTCGCCGTCGCGCCAAACGACCACCTCGGGACGTTTGAAACCATGCTTGCGCAACATTTCGGCCGCCTCTTCGGCTGCGGCTCTGGTCTCGAATCCGCCGGCGAAATAGAGATGTTTGCCGTTCATCGGCGCGAACGACAAAGGATAGGCGCCCTTGAAAAGCGAAACGGCCTGTTTCGACCAGAAAGTCCCGAGCAGGACGCGATATATCGTTCCGCGGTCGTAAACGCGACACTCGGGAATCGGATTTCCGGCGCTGTACACCGCAGGCGATGCGAACTGTATCGGCGCATAATCGAGAAACAGCCTCTCCTCGACCGCAATCGCCGGCAGACGATAATCGAACGTCGTGCCGTCGCGAAGCACCCGGCGCAGCGAATCGGCCGCAGAGCCGAGTTCGAGCGCCTCGGCTATCGCCGTTTCATACTCGATCATGGCCGTGCGTTGCAGGCAATAATCCGTCAGCGCGTCCGACGCATATCGGCCGTACTCCGAGGAGGCATCGCCGCGGCGGGTCGAGAAATAACGCTCGCCCGCCTCCAATACGTCCTCGCGTTCGAGACGTTCGAGAAGATATCCGTAAGCATAGCTTTTACTGTCGAAAACACCGCTCCACACCGTCGCGAGCGAATCGGCCAACGCTCCGGCCATGCGCTCCCCGACGCCGTATTTCGCAAACAGACGCGCGCCTTCCTCTTCGGTCGCGGCGGAAGAGTAGGCGGCGGCCGTTTCGACCAGCGAATCGTAAACGACCTTATACTCGCCGGCGATTCTTTCCGCCAGCCGTTCGCGGCTCTGCGCGCGTTTCAACTCGGCATAGTCGCCCTCCGGCAGATTGCGGACAAACGGCAGGTTGTAAATCAGATTACGAACTTTCGACGACTCGGGCACCGCATTTTCGTGGACTTCCGAAACGGCCGAAGCCTCCGCACCGACCTCGGTACCGATATTGTTCAGCACCCAATCCTGCTCTATGACATTGACCTGCGCGGCTATATGACCGCGGCGATTGCGGACGTCGAACACCTGATTTTCGAGCGACAGAATCAGATTCGGGTCGACGGCTTCGGCTCCGTCGCTGCGCCGGAACTGCTCGCGCAGCTCTCCCATGCGATTTTTCAAAGAGTCCTCTCGCTCCTGCAAACGCAAATCGTCCCGCAACAGAGACATATATTTTTCGTTACTCTCCAATCCCGCTATGCGCGGACGCACATCCTGAGCCGAAGCGGCAGCAAAGGACGCAACAGAAAATATGATTAACAGTAGTTTACGCATCATTATCTCCACCATTTAATGAAGAACAGCTGTATCAAACCGAATATTTCGAGACGACCGAACAGCATCAGAATCGTATCGAAGAATCTCACTGCGGCCGGCACGACGGAGTAGTTGTCGAGCGACCCGACGGCTCCGAATCCCGGGCCTACGTTGCCCAGACACGCCACCGACGACGAGAAGCTCGTCAGCAAATCGAGACCTCACAATGTCTAAAACAATGTGCCGACGAACAGCATGATGATATATATGACGAAGAAAATCATCACCGAATCCAGAACTCTGTCCTCCTGCATTATGCCGTCGACGCGAATGCGCAGCACGGCATTCGGATGCTGCTGCTGACGCACTCTGTTGCGCACGATTTTGGCGGCGAAAAGCAGACGGTCGACCTTCACGCCTCCCGACGTAGAACCGGCGCAGGCGCATATTATCGAGCAAAACATCAACAGAATAATCGCAAAAGGAGTCCACAGGTTGGTATTGGCCGTCGCGAATCCCGACGTGGACATCAGCGACGCCACCTGAAACGCCGAATACCGCAACGATGCGAAGATACTCGGATAGGTATCGGCGATGCGCAGGCTTATGGCCACGAACAGGCTGACAGCCAGAAAGATTGCGAAATAGGTCTTCGTAACTTCCGAGCGGAATACGTTGTTGCGCTTGCCGGTTACCGTCGCATATATGAGTCCGAAATGAATGCCGGCTATCAGCATGGTGCAGGTCAGTACGGTCTCTATGGCCGGACTGTCGAAATAGCCTATGCTTGCGCTCCGGGTGCTGAATCCGCTGGTCGCGCACGACGACATGGCATGCGCCACGGCATCGAACCAGTCCATACCGGCCAGTTTCAGCAGCAACGTCGCAACGACAGTCAGTCCGACGTAGACGACCAGAAGAATCTGCACAATCATCTGCGTGCGGTAACGATAGTTGTCCTTCGCCAGCGACGACAGCTCGACGCTCGAAAGCGTCTGTTTGCTCCGCCCCAGCGATGGGAGAATCACCAGCGCGAACATGACCACGCCGATGCCGCCGATCCAGGTCGACGACATGCGCCAGAACTGCATGCCGCGCGGCAGAGCCTCAACGTCGTTCAATATCGACGCCCCGGTGGTCGTGAACCCCGAAACGCTTTCGAACCATGAATTTATGAGGTTGAACTCCCCGCCCCATATGAGATAGGGGAACATCCCGACCACGCAAGCCACCAGCCACGACCCCACGACTATGCAATAGCCCTCTTTCGTGGTTATCTGCTCGCTCTTATCTACGAATATCAGCGGAAACGCCCCCAGCAATGCCGTGAGCAGCGACGACAGCAAAAGCGGATAGTAGGCCGAATCCATGCCGTTGAAATAGGATATCGCAGCCGACAGCAGCATGAATGCCGCCACGAAAAGCAGCACCATCCCCACATATCTCAGCACGACATTCAGTCTCATAGGTAAACTCAGGCTTTAATTTGTTGTTTCGAATTGGTTATGAGCGTCTCTATCTTATCGCGCAGCTCCTCCATTTCGTCGCGGCATTCGCCCTTCACGACAAACGGCGTGCGAAATGCGAGATAGTTTCCCAGACTGCGGTTCATTTCGAGGATAGGGTTGACGCCGTAAATCGTGATGAAGAAATAGAACATCAGCACGATTGCAATCATCACGGCCAGCGATATCAGCACCGGCGTTACGGAGCGGTATGCGTTCGTCTTCAACTGCTCGGTTCGCGGAGCGAGCGAACTCTGCGTCGAGGTCATGAATTTGCGAATCTCCAACGTGAGATTCTTGTAGCAGTTGTGAAAATCGGAGTCGTACCACTCCGTGTCGACATACCCCTGCTCGGCTCCTGCTCCGAAAGTCAGAAAATCGTCGGTCAGGATGCGCATCTCCGACACGGCGAATCCCAGCGAGTCGAGCGACGCCCGATCGACAGCCTCCTGCCGTGCCACTTCGAGCGTCTGCTCGATGTCGGCCATGCTGCGGCGGCACAACGAATCGTACTGCACGTGACCGAGCACTGCAAGGTGCATGAACGCACGGTTCTGCTCGTCCGAGGCGTCGAGCATCTTTCGGGCCAACTCGATGTTGCGGCTGTTGGCTTTCAGAATCTCCTCCGTGTCGTTGCTCAGATGGCTGAGCTCGAAAAACGAAATCATCCCGGAAAAAAAGAGCAGCGCGGCTATACTCATGAAACCGACTGTTATCCGTTTGCGAATTCCCGTCATAATTCAAAATTGCAATTAATCGAACAAAGATACGAATAAGCGAGCGCAATGCCAAATTTATTCGAGCATTGCCGAGCGGGAGTATCTAAGACAAAGTCAAAGATACGAATAAGCGAGCGCAAAAGCAAGTTTACTTGCATTTTGCCGAGCGGGAGTATCTCTATTCTCCGACTATTTCGGCCGTCAGGTCGTGCGCGTCGTCGATACCCGTCATACGCACACGACATATCTTATTTATGCACTCCCGGTCGTAGGGCGCCTTCACCCTCAAATAATTGCCCGTATATCCGAACATCATGCCGCCGCGCATCGTGCTTTCGAACAGCACCGTATCTTCACGTCCCACGCCGCGGGCGCAGAAATCGCCGTGCAACCGGCCGCAAAGACGCTCCAACTCCTCGACACGCGCCGTCGCCACCGACGGCTGCACACGCCCCGACATCTCCGCGGCCGGGGTGCCCGGACGCACCGAGAAGGGGAATATGTGAAGAAACGCCGGAGCGATTCGCTCCAAAAACTCATACGTTTCACGGAAATCGGCGTCGCTCTCGGTCGGAAAACCGACTATGACATCTATGCCGATGAACGCATCGGGCATAAGACGCCGCACCTCGGCTATGCGCTCGGCGAATCGCGCCGTGGTGTAACGACGGCGCATAAGTCCCAGAATACGGTCGCATCCGCTTTGAAGCGGAATATGAAAATGGTGCTGGAACTTCGGCGAGGCGGCACAGAATGCGATAATCTCGTCGGTCAGCAGATTGGGCTCGATGGACGAAATACGGTAGCGTTCGATTCCCTCCACCTCGTCCAGCGCCCGCAGAAGGTCGATGAAACGCTCGCCGGTGGTTCTTCCGAAATCGCCGGTATTTACCCCCGTAATGACAATCTCCTTCTGTCCGGCCTCGGCGATTCGACGGGCCTCGGCCACTATGTCGGCAATCGGCATATTGCGGCTCGACCCTCGCGCATAGTGAATCGTACAGTAGGAGCAGCAGTAGTCGCAGCCGTCCTGCACTTTCAGAAACGCGCGGGTGCGGTCGCCGCTCGAAAAGGCCGCGAAGAAACGGGTGAGCTCCTCCGTGGCACAGGAATAGACCTGCGCATCGCCCTTGCCAGACAGTTCGACCACGCGTTTATATAAATCACCCTTATCATTATTGCTCAATACTATATCCACGCCCTCTATTTCGGCTATTTCGTAGGGTTTCAACTGTGCGTAACAACCCGTCACGGCTATTATCGCCTGCGGGTTGCGGCGATGAAGCTTGCGTATGAGATTGCGGCATTTCTTATCGGCATGTTCGGTTACCGAACACGTATTGACTACGCATATGTCGGCCTGCTCATTCGCTCCTACACGGACGAAACCGCCCTCCTCGAAACGCCGGGCCAACGTCGAACTCTCCGAGAAATTCAACTTGCAGCCGAGGGTATGGAAATTTACTCTGCGCTGGTTCATTTTTACCATGTTATGAATTACACGTCGCGAAATTACGAAAAGGAGACGAAAATTATAAATATTTTAAGTAAATTTGCGCGCACAAATTTTAAGGAGTGCCACACGAGACATGGAGTTCATTCACGATGCGATGCAATACGAATATCTGGCCAATGCCCTGTACGCCTGCATTCTGGCAGGCATAACCTGCGGCATTGTCGGAACTTATGTCGTATGCCGCAGGCTGGTGTTCCTCTCGGGCGGCATAACTCACGCGTCGTTCGGCGGATTGGGCATAGCGTTCTACCTCGGAGCCAATCCGATCGTCGGGGCGATGCTGTTCGCCGTCGCATCGTCGCTCGGAATAGAGTGGGCCGGCAGCCGCGGACGCATCCGCGAAGATTCGGCAATAGGCATAATATGGTCTGTCGGAATGGCCGTAGGCGCACTGTTCATGTCGCTGCGCCCGGGCTATACGTCGGGAGATCTGGCAAGCTACCTGTTCGGAAGCATCGTCACCGTCACACGCGGCGACGTCGCGGCCTTGGGGCTGCTCACGGCAGCTGTCGTAGCCGGCGCGGCGCTGTGGCTGCGCCAAATCATGTTCGTAGCCTTCGACCGCACTTTCGCCCGAAGTCAGGGCATACGCACCGGCGCGGTTTCATACATCATGGCTGCGGTAATAGCAGTGACGATAGTTCTGTCGATTCGCATCATGGGCATCGTGCTGCTGATTTCGCTGCTCACGATGCCGGTCGTCATTGTCAACACACTCACACGCTCGTACCGCGCAATCGCGCTGTGGGCCACGGTTGCAGCCGTGACCGGGAACGTCGCAGGCCTGATTCTGAGCTACTATTTCGAAGTTCCGCCCGGCGCCGCGATAATATTTGTGCTCACATTTGCGCTTATTACAGTAAAACTGCTATCTTTGCGTAGCAAAATGCCGAAGAGAGACCGATGAAAACCATACATAAACTCGTATTGAAGTCCTACTTGGGCCCGATGATTCTGACCTTCTTCATCGTCATGTTCGTGCTGATGATGAACTTCGTATGGCGATATATCGACGAACTCGTCGGCAAGGGGCTCGACGCGAGCATCATCATCGAACTGATGTCCTATGCCATGGCCAACATGATCCCGATGGGACTGCCGCTCTCGATGCTGCTGGCGGCGATCATGACCATGGGCAACCTGGGCGAAAACTACGAACTGCTGGCCATGAAGTCGGCCGGCATGTCGCTCATCCGCATCACCAAACCGCTGATCATCCTCGTAAGCG
>CAMWIG010000093.1 GCA_947174295.1 uncultured Alistipes sp.
CCCGGCATAGGGTGCGACAGCACCGATTCGTACTCTTCGTCGAATAAGTTTCGGACCGACATTTTGAGCGACAGCTCGGCCCAGCGGAGCGGCAATCTTTTCTCCAACGCCACGTCGCTCATGTAGTAGGGCAGCACTTTCCCGATTTTGGTTGCCGTTTCGTTGCTCGACGTCGTGAATCTCTCGCCGTAGTGGCACCACTTGTACCCGAGCGACCATGTCCCGTATGTGAGCACTCCGTTTACGGCAGCCGATATTCTGGGTACGTATACGAGCTGTTTCCCGATAGCCTCGTCGGCCCAGTTTATCGGGTCGCCGTTATTGATAGACGGCGTCCACGAGAAGTTGGCGTCGAGCTGCAACGCCCAGTCGCTGTCGAATTCGATGCCGAGGCTTCCCTTCAACTCGATTCCGTATGCGTGTACCTTCTTTATGTTCTTCGGCTCCCAGAAACCTTTGAACGAAGGCAGCCACACTATCCAGTCGTCGATATGCGAATCGAACCACGCGACTTCGCCGTGCAGTTTGTATCTGCCGGCCTTGCCGACGGTGAACTCCACGCCGCAGTCGTATGTTGCGCCGTGCTCCTTTTTCAGGTCGGGATTGCCGCCCGGCAGGAAGTAGAGGTCGTTCAGCGTCGGGAATCGGAAGTTCCGCGACACGGACGCCTTTGCGATGACATTCCACTTTTCAGACAGCACGGCGTCGATGAATAGCGCGGGAATGACCGGCGCCCACTCCCTGCCGTACATCTCCTCGCGCAGCGCCGCCGATATTCCGAACCTTTCGATCGGACGCCACTTCGCCGACACATACCCCGACAGTTCGATGCGCGCCTTGTCGTACCCGACCGTGGCCGTGCTGCCGTCCTGTTTGATTATGTTGCGGTCTTCGCTTCTCACGAAGTGCTGATGCGCCGCGACGTTCGCCGTGAACAGCCACTTGCGGCCTGCCGAATACTCGGTGTCGAACGACGCGTAGAACGTGTCGACCCGGCTTCGCGACCGAATCATGTTGGCTTTCTGCCCGTTGCCCAAATCGCGCGAGTAGTCGTATCCGAGCCGTGTGTGTATGTATCCGGCCTTTGCGCCGAGTTTGAGCCCGCCGGATATTCTGTCCCACGACGCCACGCCGCGGAATGTCCGTTCACGCTGCCGGTTTCGGTATTCCGCATCCTCCTTCTGGTCGACGTTCAGCATCGGCACGCCGCGTTTCGAATCGAGATACCACGCCTGCAATCCGACGCGGTTTCCTTTGCCCGAGTTGTAGTATGCCTCCTGCAAAACATGGAGGTCGTGGAAGTCGCAGCTCTTGTTTCGCTCGACGGGGTAGTACTGTCCCACGATGTTGCGGTCGTCGTCGTAGATGTTGAGCTTCTTCATGTAGTTGCGGTACTTGAAGTCGTTGTCCGACGACGAGTACACGGCGCGAGTCGACATCTGCCAATGTTCGTCGCCGTAGGTCAGACGCAGGAATTCGTCGAACGTCTTCCACATTCCGACGCCTTGCACGTATTGCATGTCGAACCCCTTCGTTTCGGCCGGCGTTGTCGCGAGATTCACGGCGCCGCCCAATCCTCCGCCCGTGGAGTTTACCGACGAAGTGCCGTGCAGCAGTGTCGCCTCGTCGATGAAGTACGACGGAATCATCGAGAAGTCGACCATTCCCAGCATCGGGGAGTTTATCTTCATTCCGTTCCAGGTGACCTGCGTGTGGGAAGGCGACGTACCGCGGAACGCCACTGTCGACAGCGTCGCCCGGCCGTACTCCTTGACGTAAATGGATGTTCCGAACTTCAATGCGTCGGACATCTGCGAGGCTATGTTGTCGTGCAGCACTCGCGTTATGACCTGTGTCTGCTGCACGCCTATTTTCTTCAACGGCCGGTTTGCGACCACATCCACCCGGTCGATGTCGATTCGGCTGACACGCCCCGTCGAGTCGCGGCGCACCTTGTAGGGGCGGTCTGTACGTTCCTGCGCCGCACCTGCGCATGCTGCGAGTATGAACAGGGCCAGTACTATTGCTCGTTTTGTCATTTTCCGAAAGTTTTTGCCGCCGCCGGTTCGTTATGCTCTCTCCAACAGAATGCGCCCGGAGATATGCCGACACGAAATTCGTCGAGCAGCTCTCCGTCGGGCGAATAGCGCAGTATGACCCCCGGCTGCACGTAGTCTATGGCGTCGGCGACGTAAACTTCCGAGTTCGCAGGATTCACCGTTATGCCGTAGAATATCGTCCCCTTGTCTTCGATGAACGGCTGCGCCGGGAAAAGGTCGGCATCGACCGGAATGCGCCATACGCCGCGGTTGATGAAGTAGAGCATGTCGCGCGTACCGTTGAGCGTGACTTCCGACGGGCAGTCGCCGAATGCGAAGTCGAATCGCTTTTCGATTTTGCGTGTCCGGGCGTCGATGCGGTAGAGCGACGGCGCTTCGTGCCCGTAGGGGCTGCCTTCGTATCCGCCGTCGGTCACCGTCCATAACTTGTCGTTGCAGTCCATACATAGCGACGTGGGCTGAATGCCGACCTCTATTCGGTCGCATACCGTGTCGCTCTCGGTGTCGATTACCAGAATGCTGTTCTGATACGACCAGCAGTTCACGAACACGTACTTGTCCCACTGCACCATCTGCTCCGTCGAGCCGGTCCTGGAATCCATGCCGGTCTCGATATATCCCGTGATTTCGAATCTGCGCGGGTCGACTACGCATATCCGCGAATCCCAGATTTGCGTCACGTATGCCTTGTCGTCGCTCAGAAAGTGGATGTATCTCGGCGAGGTGAACCCGGTGATTCGTCCTTTCTCCCTGAACGTGTCGAGGTCTATGGCGTAGATTACCCCCGAGTTGTTCACGACGACCCATCCCGTGCCGCCGCGTATTGTCATCGACTGCGCCACGTCGCCCAGCTTCATGCCGTTCGCACGGGCGAAAACCTCGTTCTCCACTCGCTTCGTCGCAGGATCGTAGTAGGATAGCGACGCATTGCCGAACATGAAGTTGCCCTCGTTCGTTATGAAAAGACCGCTTCCGCTTCCGACGGCGAACGTCTCCTCCTCCAACGGCCCGTAGTTCATGCACGACTGCACGCCGAAGCTCAGCAGCGATAGTGATAGTATGATGTATAATCTCCTCATTTCTAGCCGTGTTCATTGCGATGCTCGCGACGGCGCTGGGGTATGGGATTTCGGAAACAGTCGAAAGGTATCTTCGCAGAAGGCCTTGTGCCGGTTCGATCGAACGCCAAATTTCCCGTGGTCGTCGAATCACATCGTGTCAAGCAGGTCTTCTGGCTCGTTCCGTCCGTCGCGCCTTCTCGGTGCAGCACCAATGGCAGGGAGTGCGGCGAACTATTCGTGGAACTTACAGCTGCGAGTACAGCTCCGGATTCACACCGGAATTCCCTTTCGATTCCCACGGTTGCCCGTTACGGAAACTTGACGCCTGCAAATTTAGCTATTTTTATCGTACCGCATCGCGGTTTTCCGATTTTTCTTCGCACTCTTCCGTCGAAACAGTCGGGCGCCGCTACTTAGAAAAGTAGCGGCGCCCGTTCGTAATACGTTCCGTCGGTTACTGTTTTTTGCGCACTATGCGGACGGTGGCCTGCGTAGACTGGCGGACGAAGACGCTGCGTCCGGTCGCGTAGCGGCGGAACAAATCGTCGTCGTAGCCGCGAATCGTCAGCAGCTCCATGTCGTTTATGCGCATCACGTCGAAACCTTCGTCGTGCAGTGCCCGGATAGCCTCGTCGATATGCCACGAGTCGTCGATGCAGAGACTCAGGTTCACTGCCGAATTGTTCATCAGATTCGTTTTCAGACGGTAGCGCTCCAACAGCGAGAATATGCTCGCGAATCTCTCTTCGAGCACGAACGAGAAGTCGCGCGAGCGCACGTTGAGCAACACCTGGTTCTTTTTCAGAATCAGAATCGGAACGTTCACCGGCGCCGATGTGCCGCGGATGACGGTGCCCGGCTTGCGCTTGTCGCCGAACGGCCGCACATAGAGCGGTATGTTCTTGTTCTGCAACGGCTTGATGGTCTTCGGGTGGATGATTTGCGCGCCGCTGTAAGCCAGCTCTATGGTGTCGAGATAGTTGAGCTCCTTGATTTGCCGTGCGTCGGGGAATATCTTGGGGTCGGCGTTGAGTATGCCGTCCACGTCCTTCCACACCGACATCGACTCGGCCGAGAGGATGTTGGCCGCCACGGCCGCCGAATAGTCCGAACCCTCGCGTCCGAGCGTTGTCGTCGTGCCGTCGGGCGCGCCGCCGATGAATCCCTGGCCTATGAATACGTCGACTCCGCCGGCCTCGCTTACGGCTGCTTTGAGCAGCGGTGCCGATGCGTCGATGTCGATTCCGGCATCCTTGTGCCGCTGCTCGGTGCGGAATGCGCGGCGCATGTCTATCCATCGGTTGGGGACACCCGCGAAGTTGAGGTATTCGGAAATTATCGTCGTCGACAGCAGCTCGCCGTATGCCACGATTCTGTCGTACCACAGCTCGGCGTCCTCCGGGCGGTAGACAGTTAGGTCGACCGTCTGCTCCAAGTCGGCGAAGAGCTCTTCGACGCTTTCGATGCGGGTCGGGCCGTGCCACAGGTCGTCGACTATTCCGGCGTGGTATGCGCGCAGCTCCACGATTTCGGCATGGGCGGCGGCGCGGTCGTCGCGTTGCAGACCTGCGAATACGCGTTCCAGCGCATTGGTGGTCTTTCCCATGGCCGATACGATGATGAACAGGTTGCGTTCGTCGGCTATGATTTTGTGGAGATTGCGCACTCCGTCGGCATTGCGGACGGAAGCTCCTCCGAATTTGTAAACTTTCATCTGTTTGAGTCTCTATTCTTGGTCGACCGCCAATCCGCCGGTCAAAACCCGATTCCGAATTATTTGTATGCCGTGTTCGTGTTCTGGAACAGGAATGCGTAGATGTCGGCGGCCTCGTCGATGCGCTTCGACGTCGGTTTTCCTGCGCCGTGCCCGGCCTTCGACTCTATGCGAATCAGTACCGGGGCGTCGCCCGCCTGAGCATACTGCAACTGTGCGGCGAACTTGAACGAGTGGGCCGGTACCACGCGGTCGTCGTGGTCGGCCGTCGTGACGAGCGTCGCGGGATACTCCACGCCCTCGCGGATGTTGTGCAGCGGCGAGTAGGCGTAGATGTAGGGGAACTGCTCCTCGTTGTCGCTCGAACCGTACTCGACGACCCATCCCCAGCCGATTGTGAACTTGTGGTAGCGCAGCATGTCCATCACGCCGACGGCAGGCAGACACACGGCATAGAGGTCGGGGCGCTGCACCTCGCATGCGCCGACCAGAAGACCTCCGTTCGAACCTCCGGCTATGGCGAGCTTCTTGCTCGACGTGTAGCCCTTGTCGATGAGATACTCGGCCGCTGCGATGAAGTCGTCGAAGACATTCTGCTTGTTTTCGAGCATGCCGCCGCGGTGCCACTCCTCGCCGTACTCCAATCCGCCGCGCAGGTTTGCCACGCAGTATACGCCGCCCTGCTCCATGAACATCACGGCCGCGGGGTTGAATCCGGGTGTCAGGCTGATTTGGAAACCTCCGTAAGCGTAGAGGTAGCACGGATTCTTGCCGTTGAGCTTCAAGTCTTTGCGGTGCGATACGAACATCGGCACGCGCGTTCCGTCCTTAGAGGTGTAGAACACCTGCTCGGTGACGAACTGCGAGGGGTCGAACGCAACCTCGGGAGCTTTGTAGAGCGTCGAGGTGCCCGATGCGATGTCGTAGCGGTAGAGCGTAGCGGGCGACGTGTAGTTCGAAAGAGAGTAGTATATCTCCGTATCCTCGTCCTTGCCGCCGAAGCCGCCGGCCGAGCCGATTGCCGGAAGCTCGACTTCACGCACGAGCTTGCCGTCGAAACCGTACTGATAGATGCGGCTCTGCGCGTGTTCCAGATACGAGGCGAAGAGCGAACCGCCGGCCGTTCCGACGCCCTGCAACAGATGCTCGGTCTCAGGAATCACCGTCTCGACCTCTTTCGTCGAGAGGTTAATGCGGTAGAGCGCATAGTTCGAGGCTCCGGCATTGGAGGTGTAGTAGAGGCAGTCGTCCTTGCACTCCACGATGTCGTAGTCGTTCTCGAATCCTGGCAGCAGCGTCTCGAACTTGCCGCCGTCGACCTTCTTGCAGAGCACCTCGGTGCCCGACGTGCCTTCCGAAGCGGTGACGAAGAGCCAGCGGCCGTCCTCCGAGGGCCATGCCGAGAAGTAGCGCAGCGGATGCGCCTTGTCCTCGTAGACGAGACGGTCGGCCGACTGCGGCGTGCCCAGCTTGTGGTAGTAGACCTTCTGGAACTGGTTCTGGGAGGTGAACACACCGGCCTTCGGTGCGTCGTATGCGCTGTAATAGAATCCTTTCGAGTCGGGAGTCCACTGCACGCCCGAGAACTTTATCCACTCCACGACGTCGCCCGTGAGCTGCCTGTCATCGGTCGTCATCACGCGTACCTCCACCCAGTCCGAACCCGATGCCGACGTGCCGTAGGCACAGTAGCGTCCGTCCTCGGAGAATGCCACCGAGTTCAGCGCCACGGTGCCGTCGTCCGACAGTGCGTTGGGGTCGAGGAACACCTCGCCCTCGCCGCCGGGCTGCGCCGTGCGGTAGAGCACCGACTGGTTCTGCAAACCGTCGTTGTAGAAATAGTAGTAGTAATCGCCGTGCTTCGACGGAGCGCCCTCCTTGGGGTAGTTCCACAGCTCGGTCAGACGTTCGCGTATGGCGTCGCGGAATGGAATCTGCGCCAGATAGTCGTTCGTCACCTCGTTCTCGGCCGCCACCCATGCGGCCACAGCCTCCGAGCGGTCGTCCTCCATCCAGCGGTAGGGGTCGGCCACCTCGGTTCCGAAGTAGTTGTCCGTCACCTCCGAGCGCTCGGCCTCGGGGTAGGGGAGATGCTTTATTTTCATAACGTTGTCGCAACTCGTCGCCCCGGCGATCGTCGCCGCCGCGGCAAGGATAGAGATTGATTTTTTCATCTGAACCGTTTTTTTCAAAATATGCGCCGTAAAGTTACGGAAAAAATCGCATTTCTTCCGCCTCCGATCCGAGCTTTTTTGCGCCACGCTTTTGTATACAGCAGTTTGTGCCACGTGTTTTGCGACATGCTTTTGCTTCCGGTGTTTTGCCGCATGCCTCCTCGAACCTCGTTTTTACATCCCTGCTTCCGCTCTCTGCTTTTTGCACTCCGCGTTTTGCGTCACACCTGTCTGCCCTTGCTTTTTCGTCTTGTTTTTTTGCGCCCGCACCACGCGAATCCGCTGCCGGTACGATTTTGCCGTCCGCTATCCCGACGCCTGCGCGAATCCGCCCGACGAAAATCCCCGCAACCCATGTACGGGTTGCGGGGGCGTTTCGGGTTACTCGGTCTGTGCCGGTTCAGGCATCGTGTATTTCGCTGTTGGTATCTTGTAAAAGAGGTATAACTTCTAATAGAATCTGTATTTCATATTCATAGAGCCCCGAGACCTTACGGTTCAAGCGGAGGTAGATTTCCAATGCCTCGCGGCATTCTTTTTCCGCCGTCTGATATTCTTCGATATTGCAATGCAGATTACCCAAGGTGTAGAGTGTAGATGCCAAATACGAATCAAAAGCTTCGTAGTTATTTTCCGCCAAACACCGATAAATTGCCAGTGCTTCC
>CAMWIG010000094.1 GCA_947174295.1 uncultured Alistipes sp.
CAATATATTTAAAAGGTATATTTTTGCACTGTGAAAAAAATAACGGAGCAGCGGCCCGCACAATGTTAAGTTATCGTTAAGTTGCGAATGCGGCCCGAAGCTCCGACGAAAAAACCGACGAAAGTTTTTTGTTAATTTAAAATAACACATTCATTATGGCAAAAATTAAGATTGGTATCAACGGTTTCGGTCGTATCGGCCGTCTGGTGTTCCGCGCTGCCTGCAACAATGCAGACAAGTTCGAGGTTGTAGGTATCAACGACCTCGTACCGGTAGACTACATGGCCTACATGTTGAAGTACGACACGATGCACGGCAAGTTCAACGGCACCGTTGATTTCGATGTTGAGAACAGCAAGCTCATCGTTAACGGCAACGCCATCCGCGTAACCGCCGAGAAGGACCCCGCAAACCTGAAATGGAACGAGGTAGAGGCCGAGTACGTGGTTGAGTCGACCGGTCTGTTCCTGACCAAGGAGAAGGCCGAGGCTCACATCGCTGCCGGTGCCAAGTACGTCGTTATGTCGGCTCCTTCGAAGGACGACACCCCGATGTTCGTATGCGGCGTCAACACCGACACCTACGCAGGTCAGACGATCGTTTCGAACGCATCCTGCACCACCAACTGTCTCGCTCCCATCGCCAAGGTTCTGCACGACAAGTTCGGCATCACCGACGGTCTGATGACCACCGTACACTCGACCACCGCAACGCAGAAGACCGTAGACGGTCCCTCGTTGAAGGACTGGCGCGGCGGCCGTGCCGCTTCGGGCAACATCATCCCCTCGTCGACCGGCGCTGCAAAGGCCGTAGGCAAGGTCATTCCCGAGCTCAACGGCAAGCTGACCGGTATGTCGATGCGCGTTCCGACCCTCGACGTTTCGGTTGTCGACCTGACCGTAAACCTCGCAAAGCCTGCGAAGTACGACGAAATCTGCGCCGCCATGAAGGAGGCAGCAGAGGGTGAGCTGAACGGCATTCTCGGTTACACCGAAGAGGCTGTCGTTTCGTCGGACTTCCTCGGCGACGCACGCACCTCGATCTTCGACGCAAAGGCAGGTATCGCCCTGACCGACACGTTCGTAAAGGTCGTTTCGTGGTACGACAACGAGTGGGGTTACTCGAACAAGGTTCTGATGCTCATCGAGAAGATGAACGCATTCAACAAATAATCCCGAGCGATTACGATAACGAAAGCCGCAGCCCTGCGAAAGGGTTGCGGCTTTTTCGTGCCCGCGCGCTGTCGTGCGGCATCGGTCGGCGCGTTACTCGTCCTCGTCGACGCACTCGCACTCGAACCGTTTGGCGAATCTCTCGTAGTCGGCGGTCAGCACATTGCGCTCGTCCAACATCTGGTTGGCGAACGAAATCATATCCGTCTCATTATTTCCGCCGGCAATCTCCGCCGCACGCTCCGTAAGACGCATAAGATAGTAAAGGTATCGGTCGGGGAGGTTCGGCATGTTCATGCGGCCGCCGACGCGCAGGACTATCGACCGCTCGCTGCCGTTCATCGTTACAATCTCCTCCTTGCCGGTCAAATCGCAATTAGGCGCCGGCAGATAATCGAGCCGGAACGCGCCGTCGCTGACATATGTGGCGAGGTCGGCCAATACTCGGCGGGTGTAACTCTTGCAATGCTTCGCCTCATCCCAATCGTATGTATCGTGCGGCAGATAGATGAGATCCAGTACCAGACGCTCCTCGCGCAGCGACAACGTATTGTAATTTTGAAGACAACGGATAATTCTCGTTATGTAACTGTCGTAAACCATCCCGAATACGGTATCCCATTCGGAATCCGTAAGTACTTTGTTCGTGCACATGTTGTTGGCCGATTGTTAGGTGTTTGTTGTGAATACGGATGCGGCGCGCGCCGCTCCGTGAAATCACCGCACGAAAAAAGAGCGCGGTGTCAGCTCCTAACGACAGGTCTTGGAGTACCTTACAGATGGAAGCTGTCCTGCGCCCCTGCCTGTTCTGCCCCGTCGGGAGCAGAACATAACAAGGACTGACAACCATTATACCATCTGAATAAACATCCTCCGCAGAGGTCTCCAAGTTTGTCGTTAGGTATAAAGAGTTGTTTACCCTTTATAAGTTATGTCCGTCGGCCTATGCCGAATCGTCGAAATTCCATTTCATATGCATCATTATTGTTTCTGTTACCGCGGACGGCTCCGCCGCCCCTAAGGAAACGAAATGATGCGACAAATGAAATCGACACTATACTATGCAAATATACGCAAAGTTATGATGCAGACAAACGATATTACGGAAAAACTTACTAATTTTGTAAATATGAAAAAATCGCTCAACTATTTACCCGCAAACAAACGCCGCGATTTGCGGCAGCTCGTCGAAATTATCCGCGACGAAGTGGAAGACGTCGTAATGGTGATTCTCTACGGCAGTTATGCACGCGGAACGTATGTCGACTACGACCAGCGGATTGAATACGGTGTGAAAACATACTTTATGAGCGATTACGATTTGCTTGTCGTTACGGAAAAACGAATGGGAAACGAAGAGCAGACAACCTATGCAAAGATACTGCGCCGGTTCTATACCAATCGGGCATGGGAAATATCGACCCGGCCGCAATTCATCAACGAAAGCATCGGGGAGCTGAACAAGGCTATCGACAAAAGCCGGTATTTCTACACTGACATCAAGCGCGAAGGCGTAATGCTCTACGACAGCGGAAAATACCGACTCGCCAGGCGCCGCAAGCTTAACTTCGGCGAAATAAGCGAGATGGCGAAAGAGTATTTCGAGGATAAATTCCCGTTTGCAAATCGTTTCTTCGAAAATTCAAAACGCGACGTTCGGGATAATGAATTGCGAATGTCCGTATTCAATCTCCACCAAGCCGCCGAGAACTATCTGCGAACAATTCCGATGGTGTTCATACTTTACGGTTACAAAGAACACGACCTCGCATCGCTGATGAATCAGTGTAAAAAACATACTCTCGAAATTTATCGTGTGTTCCCGCAAGATACCGACGAGGAGCGCCGCTTGTTCAAATTGTTGCAGGATGCTTATGTCCAAGCCCGTTACAACAAAAACTTCGTAGTAACGAAATATGACATTGACACCCTAATCCCCAAAATCGAGCGGCTCCGCGACATCGTCGACACCGTCTGCCGCGAACGCATAGCCTACTACGACAGCTTGATTAAGAGATAACCCGATATACGCCCGAACCAATGGAAGAGGCAACCGTCATACAGAACAAAATCTACGAGATACGCGCGAAGCTGGCGCTGCCGGAACGTGCCGACGAGGATAACGCCGAGGCGGTGAACGACCTCTCGGAGGATATGCGCCATGAGCTGGACGATATCTACGACGCCATTGCGGCACTGTCGGTCAAGACTCCGCAGGCACGCAAGCCCGTGCGTCCGATAGGCTACAAGACATCGAAGCGGTAGGACGCAAGTCGAGCCGGCATCGGCCGCCGCCCGTAAAAGGGCCGGCGGCCGTTATCGTTTGAGCTGGTCGGGCAGGCGGAGCGAGAGACGCGTCATGCTTATCGCCGCGCCCGTGAGGGCGAAACCGCCCGCCAGGGTCATCGCGGCGTGCGTCGCGCCGTCGGGCACGAGGTGGAACAGCAGCGCCACAAGCGCCGCGCCGGTCGTCTGGCCGAGCAGACGCGCCGTGCCGAGCATGCCGCTGGCGCTTCCGCTGCGGTCGGCGGGCGCCGAGGCTATCATTATGCTGTTATTGGGCGACTGGAAGAGTCCGAATCCCGCGCCGCAGAGCACCAGACGCCACACGATGCCGCCCACGGTCGGCGCATCGGGAAGCCATGCCAGAAGGAACAATCCCGCGGCCATGGCGAAGAGTCCCGCACCGCCCAGTATTCCGGGGTGCATCCTCGCAGCCAGCAGACCCGACAGCGGAGCTACGACCATGATTACGGCGGGCCATGCCGTCATCAGCAGCCCCGTCTGCACGTCGTCGTAGCCGAAGGCGTGTTGCAGGTAGAAGGGCAGCGCCACCATGGCGAGCGTGTGGGCCATGAACGAACATATCGACGTGCAGACCGATACGGCGAATATCGGAATGCGCAGCAGGTCGAACGGCAGCACGGGGTAGCGGGCCCGCAGCTGCCCCCGCACGAAGAAAAAGCCGACGACCAGGCAGCCCGCAGCCGTCAGGCCCACGATGCGCGGGTCGACGCCGTGCGAGAAACCCTCGATCGAGAGTATCAGCAGTCCGAACGTGAGAGCATTCATCGCACCGTCGCGCCACTCGAACCGGCGGCCCGCAGTCCGCACGGGATTGTCGGGCAGGAACCGGCTCCCCAGCGCCAAAGCAGCAACGCCCACGGGGACGCTCATGGCGAAGAGCCACGGCCAGTCGCCGACCGAAAGCACCGCCGCCGCAGCCGTGGGTCCTATGACCGACGACACGGCTACGACCGTGGCGTTGATTCCGAGTCCGAAAGCGAGCTGCACACGGGGATATATCGTTCGGATGAGCGACGTATTGACACTCGTTATCGCAGCCGCGCCGAGGCCCTGCGCCATGCGCGACACGATGAGCATCGCGAACGACCCGCTCAGGGCGCATGCCGCCGAAGAGAGGGTGAACAGAACCAGACCGCCGACGTATATGCGCCGGTAGCCCACCGTGTCGCCAAGCGCCGAGAACGACAGCAGCGACACCATGACGGCCAGCTGGTAGGCGTTGACAGTCCATATCGAATCGGCGGGCGACACGCCGAGCCCCTCGGCAAGCGTGGGCAGCGCTACGTTGACTATCGCGCCGTTCATGACCGAGAGAGCCACACCGCACGTCACGGCGAGGATGGCCCACAGCCTTTGCGGCATGGGGATTCCGTCGGTAGGCTCTATTTTCGCGCAGTGGTTCACGGCAATCCGCTTTTTCGCATGCGAAGATACGACTAAGAGCCGGCAATGCCAAATTTATTCGGGAACCGACGGGCGAAAAATGCGTGGGAGCCGGCTTTCAGGCAAAAGAGACGAAAAACCCCGGCGGAAGCACGGTTGCGGGTGCTTTCGCCGGGAGTCGAAACGGGTGGCGGCCGTCAGTTCGAAGCGGCGGCCGACGGCGTCTCGTAGAGGAACGGGAACGGCTCGGAGTCGACGAACTGCGCCGACATCTCGCCGTAGCGGGTCTTGCCGTCGGCGAGCGTGAGCTTGCGCACGGGAGCGCCCTCAGCGAAATCGAGCTTCGCGAAGTCGACCCAAACGAGAGTCGGCGTGTCGGTCGCCTCGAACCAGTAGCGGCGGGTCTTGTGGTCGCATATCGAGCGCCAGAGGGTCGACGAGATGTCGGGATGTCCCTCGACCGTGATTCCGAGCGGTACGGAGACCGTGCGGAGTACGCTCAGCATGCCCATAGCGGCGCGAACGGGGTCGGAGGTCGCCGGCAGCGTGCCGTCGAAGAACGACGCTCTCACGAAACGGTCGGACGAGCGCACCGTGCCGGGCAGCATGTTCAGACCTCCCACTGCGTGCCAGTATTCGCCCACGGCGAGCTGAGATTCGTAGCGCGGCGAATTGGTCATGACGCGATATTGCGGCCCCTCGAATATGTCGAGCCGACCGTCGACATACTCCGCCACGGCACTGTTGCCCGAGGCATCGGAAATGGCCATGTGAACCGAACTCTTCTCGCCTCCCGGCATCGCCGGAGCGTAGATGCGGAATGTCTCGCGGCGCAGCTCGGCCACAGCTTCGGCCACCGACGCGAAGTTGTCCAGAACGTACTGCGCCCATACGCTGACTGCCATTTTCGGGCGTCCGTCGTCGGAGCCGTAGTCGGTTTCGGAGAAGTAGAGCATGTTCACGGCCAGCCCCGCCTCGTTCATCCCCTCGGAGGTGCCCATGTCGTAACCCGCTGATACGACGCTGCCGTAGCGCGACGTCCAGCGAACGGTCTCGCCCTTCGGGTAGCCCTCGCGGCGCATGCCGCGCGGAAAAACGTAGAGATTGGTAGGAATGACGTCGCGCCAGTCCATCGTGCGGCCCGTCACGACCATACCGTCGGTGCCGGTGTAGACTACGCGCGTGCATGCCTCGCTCTCGGTCGCGAACATCGGTGCCGCGACGATAAACAGAAGAATCAGAATCTTTTTCATACGGAAAAATGTTTTGTCATCCATAGGGCGTGCAACAATTCTGCCGCAGGGCGGCCTGTGCGGCGGCGAATGCCGGCATTCGATTCGCGGCACAGGCGGCACTGCGATTCGGCATCTGACATCGAAAAAAATTACGTTTGTAAATTTTTTGCAAAAAGCCGCTCCGAATGCGCTGGAAGGGCGTTTTTATGGCATCAGGACGGCCGTAACCGACTGTGTATATGTTTTTTGGTCCGTTTTTTTCGGGGGGGGGATTTGCAAATTAGAATATTTGGAATTATTTTTGCCCCCGTTTTGCGGAATTTTCGAAGTAAATAATACGCCAAAATATATTAACTATTTAATTTTTATTGCATTTATGACAACGAATATTTATGAGTCTCCGGAATTGTCGGTATTCGAATTTGCCGTAGAGACCGGATTTGCAACGAGCAGAGTTGTGGAAGGAGCCAACGGAGGTTCTTTCGGTAACGCAAACAGCGGAAGTGAAGACGATTGGGACGACGCTGAATAATCAATGAATGAAATTTAGTTAATCATTTGTAATGAAAAATATATTTTTGAGTTTGGTAGCAGTGGCCGCTCTGTTCGCGGCTTGCTCGCAGGATAATGAGAACGTAACTCCCACCACCGGTACCGAGGACAAGGGTATCCTCGAATTCGGCGCTTCGCTCCCCTCGACGCGTACTTATCTCAACGGAAACGAGGTATACTGGTCGGAAGGCGACAAACTGACCGTGTGGAGCGATGAAGTACAGTCGCCTCGCACTTACGTACAGAGCGCTTTCGGTTCGACTCCCCAGTCGGCCACATTCACCTTTACTCCCACGGCCGAGATTCCTACCGGCGTCAGCGGAAGCGAGTACTATGCAATCTACCCCCAGAGCCCGAAGACTACGGTTTCCGGCAACGTGGCTTACATCGAACTGCCCGCAACGCAGAAGTGTCAGGACATCAACAAGACGATGAACTTCCTGCCCACCTTCAACCCCATGGCAGCAACGTCGGCCGACCACAACAATCTGGAATTCAAGAACCTGTGCGGTATCGTCGTGGTCACCGTCACTCCCGACCAGGATCTTACCCTGACCGAAATCATCTTGGAGACCGCCGACGCCAAGGCTCTCTGCGGCGCCGCTACCGTAACCATGGGTGCGACTCCGACCATGGAGATGACCGAGGTAACGACCGCCAACAAGCAGGTATCGCTCGCGTGCGAGAACATGGCACTGACGGCCGGCACAGCATATTCGTTCTACATCGTAGTTCCGGCTGCGACATACAACGACTTCGGCGTCAAGATTTACACCAACAAGAAGCGTAACGAGCCCTCGCTCTACAAGGTTCGCACCAACAGACCGTTGGAGTTGCAGGCCGGTATGATTACGACGATCGGCGCCAACTTCAACCTCATCACCCGCGAGCCCCAGAAGAACAAGGTCGGCGACAAATATCCTTACAACGCAGACGA
>CAMWIG010000095.1 GCA_947174295.1 uncultured Alistipes sp.
GCATGGCTTCCTTCGGGCGAAGCCGTCGCCGTGAGCGTGATGGTGTCGACCCAGAACTCCTCCTGCCCGACAATCTGCCGCATCAGGCCGGTGATCTTGTCTAACTGTCGACGGTTGTCGCCCAGCGTGTCCACTACCTCTGTGCGACCGACAGGAAACTGGATGTAGTTGCGATCGGTAACGGCAACGTACTTGTCGATGACACGGATGCGGTAGCGCGGCAAGGTATCGACAAACGATAGCATTGAGGAGACGACATAGGAGAGCGTATCGGAGGGCGGCAGTCGGTAGGCACTGTCGTCGATGCCGACGACCTTACCTTCGAGCGTCACGGTCATGCGCTTCGAGGTCTCGTCGGTCGGGACCTCTTCCGAGTAGTAATAAGTCATCATGTTGCGACGCTCCACGACGGAATCCAGCCGCGCATCCTGCGGATAGGGGAACTTCACGAAGCGCTCGAACGCGGCTTCTCTCCCGAGCGTGTCGGGACGGAAGCGATCGACGTAGGTTTTATACTGCCAATAGTCGCGCTGCTGCAATAGTGAAAACCTCCCTCCCCTGATTACGAGGTCTTCGAGCTCCATGCGTCCGTCAGGCTTGTGCAGTACAGGCGTAATCACAACGCTGCGGCTGCTTCCCAGCAGGGCCTTGGGCAGCGTGATGATGAAGTCCAGCACCACACGACCGTTGCGTTCGGGCACGGAACGCATTTTCGCCACGACGGTTACCTGCTCGATTTGAAGGGATATCACGCGCTCGCCGTCCGCGAGCGTGTCGACCAGCGCGAGGTAAAAGGTGTTGCTATCGCGCTGGAGTTTCACGACCTGCGGGCGGTAGTCGGACTGCCGCTGCTGCCGTTCGGCACGTGAGAGCTGCGACAGACCCGGTGCTACTTGCTGCCGTTGCAGCGGACCGGTAATCGAACAGCCGAACATCAGCCACAGCATACCGGTAATAATCGTGGCAGTCAGAATTTTTCGCGTCTTCATGGCTAAAAGAGATAAGAGAACGACACGCCGAGTTTCGAAGGGAAGAACGTCCAACGGCGGTAATGGTAAAGATATTCATCGTCCCAGTCCCCGACCGTCGGGTCGCGGCGTGTGTCGCGCGTGCGGAACAACCCGACGCCTGCCTCTACGGCGACGTTCCACCGCGTGGAGAGCATCCACGAGTAGCCGTAGCTGACCCCAACGCCGAATGCCCGGCCGTCGTAGCGGCGCGTGCGGCTGCCGAGGTTATAGCCGACGTAGGAGAGGTGCGCCCCGACGAAGTGGCCGACGAACGATTCGTAGAACCAGTAGCGACCCCCGGCTTGCACAGCATGGAAGCGGGTCGAAAGATTCTCTGTTCGAATGGGATTCCAGTAGCCGGAGACTTCGACCGTCCATTTGTCGGCGACCGATACTTCGGCTCCGAGGTCGAGGGTTGCCGTAAGGGCCGCGAGGGCGTTGGCCCTTACGGCGAAGATTTGCGCCGCAGCACGGTGAGGGATGCCCCACACGGCTGCGAGCAATGCAAAGATGATAAGTCGGTATTTCATAGTCGTAGCCTATTATTCTTTGACACATCGCACGGGGTTGGCTTTGAACCGCTTCTCGTCGACCGACAGGGGTACGGTCGTCAGACGCAGGGCGGTGCAGGAGACGCCATCGAAGAAGGAGGTTTGCTGCGCCAGGACCCAGAAGTAGGGAGCATTGGTGAAGAGTTGCGCATATTCCCCGACGCCGGAGAAGGTCTCGCCGTCGAACGTCCCGCAGGCCGGATAGCGAGCCGTGCGTGTGCCGTTGCAGACAATTTCGACATAGCGTGGCAGCTGCTGCCGGGCATAGCTTATGCCCCGGAAGTCCCATGCGTCGGGCACACGCCACCCGGGCGGGCACGGGTCGTAGATGCTCTTGTTAATCTCACGGCTCATCGGCATTCCCAGGGTGCGGTTGCCCCAAAGGTTGTGGTGGGGAGCATGGAGCCAGTCGAGAATATCCTCCTCGTTCTGGTCAATATCGTAATCGGCAGCATGGATGAAGGTCGTAGGATGCCCCGCGGCCCACGCTGTGGTCATCACCGCGGCGGCCTCGTGCTCCTCGGGGTGAATCGAGGTGTGGGTATAACCGTCGTAGTAGGTGAAAGCCGCCGGAGCGGTCCGGGTGGCGAAGGCTGCCGGATAAGGGAAGGGGTCCTTGCGGCCCCACTGGTAGTAGAGCCCGCAGGCGGAGCTGTCCGAGCACTCCGCCTCCGAAGCTCCGAGGTTGCGATCCATGAACCGTGCGCCCGAGGCGTAGGTCTGGGACCCGGCATCGGGCATATAGTCCGCAACCCATATATGCCACGACCAGAGGCATTCACCGCGGCTGTCATACAGTCCGACGAGGGCATTGCCATACTGTGTTCCGGCCCTCAGGCGGATGCGCCCATCAACAAGCTCCACGGAGGCGATGACGGCATGGGCCCGCGTGCCGCTTTCCCAGATCAGCCGCGCAGAGGCTCCCGCCAAAGGCCGGGGCTCGATGTTGAGCGTCGGACGTCCGTTGCCCATGACCGTAGCGTCGAAGGAGTAGCTTTGACCGAGCTCCGGGGCGATGTAGCAGTTTGCCGTACCCTCCATATCGAGCGCCTTCTCGCCAGGGCGGAACAGCGCATAGAGGTAGCGCAGCGGAGCCTGTGCCATGTAGAGATACTCCGGATCGGACGAGAGCAGTTCTTCATGCCGGCTGTCCGCATACCATCCCGCGAAGGTCATGCCCTCCGCGGCCGTAGCCGTCAGCTGCACACTTGAGGAAGCGAACAGCACGAGCGTCCGATCCTCCCGGTTGCCCGCATGGGGTTCGACGTGCTGCGCCGCCGCGGCAGAAATCATCCCTGCGCCCGTCGTCTCGACATAGACGGCATTGGCCATGCGGTGCTCGAAGTCATAGCTTCGGGTGAAGCCGTAGGCATCGGTCAGGGTCACACGATAGGCCAGCAGCGCATTGGCGTCGTTATATCCTGCGACGTAATACTCCATTTCGTATTCGTTGTCGCCCGTCATGTCGTAGATGTCGAAGTCGTGCGACGGACCCGTATCGCCGTAGTTGAAGGTAAAACTCCGCGTGTCGCCCGACAGTACCTCCAGGTGGCCGCACACGGGGGCTGTTCCGTCGTAGCACTCCACGTCGACATGCAGATAGCGGGTGCCGTCCAAAAGGCAGTAGCCGCCATGGTTGTAGTCGTCGAAGTCGTCCCACACCCGAACCGTGTAGGCGCTCATCCGGGTATCGAGGTCGTGGTCGCCCAATATCGAGATGTTCAGCCGATAGTGGCGGTTGGCCAGTACGTCGAAGTTCGTAGTGTTGTTCTCCCCAAGGTAGACCGCATAGGTCAGCACTCGATCGCCGCGCTGGGCGCGCAGGCGCAGGAAGCTCGCATGGGCCGGGGCATTCGCAGCGTCTTTCTGCCGCTGGTCCGTAATGGCGGCATTTTCGCCCTGCGCATTGGGCAGCAGGTAATACTCCACGGAAGCCTGTCGCCCGCCGAGCGGCAGAACATCGGTGTCGGTATAGTCGTCGTCAGCAGCCGACGGCCTTGCGGCGACATCGAAAGGGTGCGACATGCGCGGCACGCTGAGAAGCTGCGCCGAAAGCAGCTCCATATCCTCGGGCAGCACCGAGATGTTGCAGGAGACCTTCGCCACGGCGCGCCGCACCTCGAGCGGAGGAAGTGTAAGAGAGGATATTCCGGATGCAATCCGAATTTCCGTTCGTGCAATCATCGGTAACGTCTGGAAATCCAGATTGTACGCGGTAGTAAAGGTTTCTAACTGCTGGCGGGAAAATTCACCAAGGTCTTCGTGCATGTTGGTTATGGCGAAAACTTCATATTCATCCGGCATACACGTGAAAGTGAAAATACTCGTGGGCGAATACACATGCAGAGCCGCAGAAGAGCTTCGACTGAAAAGAAATATGTTTACGTCCGAGACCGCACCTTCTTCTGTTGGGCGGGTAATGAATTCGACTCCATCCGAATACACGGAAAGGGTTACGGAGACAGCCTCTTGAGGGCGACACTCCAAATCATCGTAAATGCAACCGTAGACCATTGCAAGTACGAGCAGATAAATAAATCGTCTCATATTCTTTGTAGTTGATCGGTTATTCCCGCATGCATCTTAAAGCACAGCCATATTGTTGTCCAAGCGATTCAGAGAACCTAACCGTTCCACCAGCAATATGCAAGCAGTACCCCGAATCGTTGGTCGAATTAAGATACGGTTCGTTCGTCCAGATATAGATCTCTGAGGCTAAAGTTCTGTACTGCCATGCACCGCTTTCACCAGACAGATAACCAGTATAGGGATAGAAGGTCCAAACTTTCGGGTTGCTGCTATAATTCATATTCACGCCGTAGGCCAGTCCGAAATCGCAATCCTTGAATGTCGCGGCGTCCCATGCCGCACGATCGGGCACTCTCCAACCCGGCGGACAAGGGTCGTAGATAGACTTTTGGCTTTTGGGAGAAGCAATGATGCCGCCCGTAGTATTTCCCCACAGATTTGGATTCGGAGTATAGAGCCACGAGTTGCGATAACTTAGAAGCGTCGTCGGATGAGCTGTCGCCCAGGCAATCGTGAAGTTCGAGGCCAAATATGATCCGGTATTCCCGAGCACATCGAATGGATAACCCTCCAAATTATAGGTTGCTGCCACAGTCTGTGGCGTATTGGGCTTCTCTGCATATATAAATGGGTCTTTTCGTCCCCACTGGTAGTATAAACCTCTGTCCGTTAAACTTTTGGATAGAACGCCAAGGTTGCGATCCATGAACTTCGCCCCAGAACTATACGTTTCGATACTGGTTTCTGGATCGTAGTCGACGGCCCAGATATGCCATGACCAAACGCAGACGTCGTTGCGATCGAACAATCCGATTACTGCATTGCCGTATTTGGAGCCTGTCGCGAAGTAGATGCGCCCCTTTTCGTAGAACGCATATCGCACGACACTCTCGTATTCGTTATGGGCTTCAGTTTCCCAGATGACCTTTGCGGTCGTCCCGTAAAGCGTCTTCGGTTGGATGTTTGTCGACCAGTCGCCCTTGCCCATGACCGTGGCGTCGAATGAATAACGAGAGAGTTTCTTCGGCGCGATGTAGCAGTTGGCCGTACCGCATGTATCGAGCGGCATATGCTCAGCCATGACGAACTTGGCATAGAGGGTCTGCGACCGGGATTTGGCCGTATAACGATACACGGTAGAAGTCGATACTTGCGTCGTGCAGGTCTCGTCGGAGTACCAGCCCTCGAATACACAACCGACGGATGCCGTAGTTCGCAACGAGCAGGAGCTGCCCAGTATGATTTTGCTGTCCGCTGTATCGGTCGTATAGAGGGCCGATGACACGGTAACGGAGCCGCCGCCGAGGACTTTTACCCGGAGGAGATTGGTAAAGGTGTGTGTGAACTCGAACTTTTGGCAGAATCCGTATTCATCCCGAACGGTAACCGCATAGCGGAGCTTGTCGTTCAGGCTGCTGAAAACCGTCGGCGCATAGTCCAACAAGTAACTATTTGTGCCGTTATTGTTGCTGACAGCATATACGATATCCTTGTAATTCTTGCCGCCGATGGATAATGCATTGCTGTCGCCCGTTGCGACATCGATAGTATAAGAGAGAGCAGGAGCATCGCCGCTGCTTTCGACACGGACATACAGGTGCTTCGGCGAATCGGCGATGCAATAGCCGTTGTAGCCGCCCTCATCCAAGTCGTCCCATACGCTGACGGTATAACCGCTCATGCGTGTATCGATTTCATCGTCACCGTGAATCGTGATGTTCAGCGTGTGGAAGGTATTTCTCCGCACGTCGAAGTTGTCCGTATTGTTCTCGCCGAGGTAGACCCGATAGGTCAGCACCCGCTCGCCACGCGTAGCCTGAATCAGGAGGTACGAAGCATGGGGCGGGGCATTGTCGGCGCTCCTCTGCCGCTGATCGGTGATGGTGGGATTCTTTCCCTGCCTATTTTCGAACATGTAGAAAGAGCCGGAAACATTGCCGGAATCGAGAATCGAGGCTAAAGAACACGTTGTAAAATCCGTTACTGAGTTTTGTTCCTGCACGGAGAACGGCACCATTCTACACGGAGTATTGAATGTCTGAACGGATTG
Source organism: uncultured Alistipes sp. (assembly GCA_947174295.1). Classification (GTDB taxonomy): domain Bacteria; phylum Bacteroidota; class Bacteroidia; order Bacteroidales; family Rikenellaceae; genus Alistipes. The sequence goes on from CAMWIG010000095.1 coordinate 6,141, forward strand.
AAGTTTGATATCCGAAGCCGTCGGCGCAACGGTGATGTTATAAGCAACCTTTGCCACAAGCCGTTTCACTACGATTACGGGTGCTGTAAGGGTGGAGGCAACTGTTATCTCCGTTTTTGCAGCCATCGGCAACGTCGAATACGACGACGGGGTCTCGACAATCAAAGCTGCGGTCTGCTGCTGGGACAGGCGTCCCAAATCCTCATGGAGATTCACCAGCAGATAAACGTCGTAGCAACCGGGGGCGCACTCGAAGGACAAAACAGTCGAGGTCGAATAGAGATGAATTGAGGTGTTATTATCCTTTCCAAAAACATAAAGATTGATGTCTGCGATGGCATCTTCATCCGTAGAACGAGTGCCACAAGCCACCCTTTCCGGGGAAATATGCAGTTCCACAGCGGTATAATTACAACCCGGAGCAACTGTGCTCAAGGATGCAGAGCAAGAACTCAACCCGAATAGGAGAATGCTATATAAGATGATGATTTTCATGATTGCTGTAAATTAAAGATGACTCCCGCTTTGAACAGCGGGAGCCATAATAAAAGGATCAGGTTATGCACCCAGCTCAACGGTCTGCGTGACGGGCGTCTCCCAGTCGGCGACGGTGACCGATACGGCGCACTCCTGCCCCACGAGACCCGTAATGTTGGCCGCGATGCGGTAGTAGCCGTTGCGGAGAATCTCACCGGCAGCCTTGCCTGCGAGTTCAACGCTGTACGTTACCTCCGAGCGATCGTCCGTTGTCACGGTATTGCCGTCCATGTCGTAGGTTGCGACGATCTCCAGCAGCACGCGGTTACCGGCTGTCAGCGGCCCGTTTTCGTAGATATAAAACAGGCTGTTGCAGTTCCCCGAGGTCGCGGCGGGCGTCTGATTGTGGGTAAAAGTCATCGCGCCGGTCGAGGGTGCTGCACCTGCCACGACGAGCGACTGCGAGGCTGCTTTCGAGAGCTTCACGGAGTCTATCGTCAGCGTACCGCTGTACTTCTGGGCGAACGATGCATCGACAGAAATTTGCAGCGCGATCTTGGCCACGGTGCGTTTGAGCGAGATGCCCACGTTGGTCGTGGAGTTTACGGCACCGACGGTCTGCGTCTTCATGCCCGACATGACGAATCCGCCCGGACGCAGGGCCTTTGTGGAGACCTCGGCGAAAGTGCCGTTGTACGACGCGGCAGCGTTCTCCACCAGAGCCGTGAGGGCCGCTTTGGTTTTGGCCGACGAAGCGTCGATGTTGGCTACGGCATAGAACGAGCACGACGTGCCGGCGGCGGATTTCGGCAGTGAGAAGGTCGCCGACTTGGCCGTCAGCTCCGAGGCTGTGAAGTCGCGGCGCAGAATCAGCGAACCGGCATCGTCGAAGGCGAAGACCGCGAGCGACGAGAGGGACTTCTCCCACGCCTCGGCCGTGGCCGTCGTGTCGAAGAA
>CAMWIG010000096.1 GCA_947174295.1 uncultured Alistipes sp.
CTGCGCCAGAGCGTGCAGAACGCCACCTACGAGCAGAAAGACCCGCTGCTGATTTACAAGTTCGAGTCGTTCGGTCTCTTCTCGAAGATGATTGTCAAAATCAACCGCGAGGTACTGTCGGTGCTCAACAAGTCCTATGTTCCCGTGCGTGAGAACAACCCCGAGGCCGTGCAGCGTCAGCGCGAGCAGCAGGCCAAGGTCGACGTCAACAAGTTGCAGGCTTCGCGCATGCAGGCCGCAGCGCAGGCGGGACAGGCCGAGAAGCAGAAGCCTATGCCCGTACACGTGGAGAAGAAAATCGGCCGCAACGACCCCTGCCCCTGCGGCAGCGGCAAGAAGTACAAGAACTGCCACGGAAAGGGAATGTAAAATGTAAATTCATAATTCAAAATTAGGAATTCATAATTAGCCTGCGGAACAGGAGAGTATACCGAATATATATTCTGCAAAATAATTTTGAATTTTGAATTCTCAATTTTGAATTGCATGGCATTATGGGTTATTTGGAGGAGAAACAGCGTCAGCTCGACATGCGCTACCTGCGCATGGCGCGCATCTGGGCCGAAAATTCCTACTGCGTGCGCCGCAAGGTCGGAGCGCTTATAGTCAAGGACCAGATGATTATCTCCGACGGCTACAACGGCACGCCGTCGGGATTCGAGAACGTGTGCGAGGACGAGACGGGCAAGACCAAATCTTACGTGCTGCACGCCGAGGCCAATGCGATTACGAAAGTAGCCAAGTCGGCCAACAACTGCGACGGATCGACTCTCTACATCACGGCCTCGCCCTGCATCGAGTGCTCGAAGCTCATCATTCAGGCCGGCATCCGCCGCGTCGTGTACAGCGACGAGTACCGCTTGGAGGAGGGGCTCGACCTCCTGCGCCGCGTAGGCATCGAGTGCGTCCGGGTAGAGATCGAATAACACCGAGCCGAATACAAAAACGCATCCCCAGCAACAAACATGTTGCTGGGGATGCGTTTTAATGAGCAATTACCTGGTCTCCTATACGGAAAAGTGCCGCATGCCGGCCATGCCGCCGAAGAACACTCCCGGCCGCCTACTCCACCGCGCGGCGGTTGCGCAGAGCGTGGGTTATGGTCAGCTCGTCGACATACTCCAACTCGTCGCCGAAACCTATGCCGCGGGCGATGGAGGTGACCTTCAAACCGGGGAACTGCCGCAGACGGTTCATGATGTAGAACAGCGTCGTCTCACCCTCGACCGATGTCGAGACGGCAAGTATGACCTCCTCTATACCGCCGCGGGCTATGTTGTCGACCAGAAGGTCTATTTTCAAATCCGACGGCGCGATACCCTGCATGGGCGATATCACACCGCCCAGAACATGGTACAGACCGCGGTACTGGTGCGTATTCTCGATGGACAGCACATCGGCTACCTGTTCGACGACGCACACCGTCGTTCGGTCGCGCTCAGGGTCGGCGCATATCGGACATATCTCCTCGTCCGACAGATTGTTGCACTTGGCGCAGTAGCGCACCTCGTTGCGGAAGCGCGCGATGGCCTGCGTCATGTCGGCGACCGACTCGCGCTCCATCTTCAAAAGGTGCATGGCCAGACGCAACGCCGTCCGGCGGCCTATTCCCGGCAGTTTGGAGAACTCCCCCACTGCATCCTGCAATAACTTCGACACGGCACCCGCTATTTTAGATTGCTTCGATATGCCGGGTGCGAACCCATCCCTTCTTTCCGTCGGCGATGACCACCTCGCACCACTCGTCCAGACGGTCGGTTATGCGCAGCACCGTACCTTCGTGCAGCACGAAAAGGTCGGTAGCCGACTTGTCGGGCGAACTCTTCACGGGCACCGACGAACTCATGACTACGGCTTCGCTGCGGTCGACGGTCTCGCGACGTCCCGCCGCAGCGAACGAAGTCGCGACGATGACCACGACCAGTGCCGCCAGCATGCCGTAGAATCCCGTCTTGCGGCGGCCTATGCTCGACGCCAGCAGATACAGCAGCGCCAGAGAGAGCATCGCCGCGAGTGCGGCGAGCGACAGAGCAGCCCACACTGTCGGGCTGAGAAGATTGCGCACCGTGCGCATCCATGCCGCAACGAAGAACTCGGGAACCGGCTCTATGCGGTCTTTGGTCATTTCAGCCGCGACATCGAGGTTGTAACGCGCATCCTCGCTGCCTGGCGCAAGGCGCAGAGCACGCCGGTAAAAGAGAATCGCACGTCCCGTCTCGCCCTCCTTGAAATAGGCGTTGGCGAGGTTGTAGTAGAGCTTCGCGGAGTGTTCGCCGCAGTCGAGAATGGCCTCGTAGCCCTCGATTGCGGCGCGGTAGTCGCCATTGACGTAGCAGGTGTTCGCAGCATCCCACATTGCGTCGTCCGTCATCTCCGCAACCGGCTGCGGCGAGGTCTCCCCCACCGTTTCGTCGACGGCCGCCACGTCGGACTCCTGCGCCGCGGCATGCGGCGCCGACATGGCGAGGAGCGCGCAAATGAATATCGAAAAATATGTCTTCATGGTCGTTTATCTTTTTATGGCCGATTCTATTTTCGAGACGAAGTCCACGCCGTCGGCATACACACCGGCCATTTCGGACTCGCCCGCGGGCGAATACTGAGCCTCCTCGCAGCGCGTCACTATCTCCGAGAAACGCTGCGTCACCGCTACGTCGACTCCGCGCTTGTGCAGCTCCTCGCGGACGTTCTCCTTGGTGAGGTTGGCCACGGGAATATTGAGTTTGTCGCCCATGTAGCCCCACACCGCACGCAGCATCTCCTCGTAAAACGCCCGGCGGTTGTTCTCCTTCATGTAGCGCGCCGCGGCACGGAAACGCTGCACGGCGACCTTGTTGGCGCGGCGTCCGCGGACGAGCGCCGTATTGCGGTTGTCGCGTATGCGCTTGCGCAGCGCAAAGTAGAGCGCCGCGAAGAAGACAAGAATCAGCGCCAGCAGCAGGAAGTAGGCCCCGCTGAACACGAACGGCGCGGCGATGGGCGTAAGTCCGGCTTTGCCCAGCTTGATGAAGCGTATGTCGCGTCCGAGCATGCGGACATCCTCCTTCGAGAGACCCGACACGATGCGCGTCGGCTCGCCGCCGGCGGCATCGGGCGCTACGTCTATGGTGAAGGCCCGCGACGAGAGAGTCTCGTACTGCATGGTCGACGGATTGAAGAACGTGAACTCCACGGGGGCTATTTCATACTCGCCCTCGGCACGCGCGATGAACGGATACTCGAACTGGCGGTATCCGCTCATTCCGCCCTGCGAGGAGCGTATCGACTCGGTGGTCTTCACCGTGTACTGCTCGAACGACTGCGGCAGCACGAGCTTCGGAGCCTGCACGAACGACAGATTGCCCGAGCCGGCGATTTTTACGGTGTAGGTGGCCGCCGAGTTTGCCGCGAGCTCCGCGGCCGGCATCTGCGACTCCATGGTGAACTTGCCCACCGCGCCCGAGAAGCTCGCCGGCGCACCTGCGGGCAGAGGCTTGACATTGACCGTCACCCGGCCCGTTTGCAGGCGGCGCTCCACGTTGTAGATGTCGGGCATGTTGCCGAAGAAGGGGTCGTTGCGGCGGTTGTTCTGCACCACGACCTGCACCACGACCGTCAGCTCCGCCGGGTCGATAGTCAGCTCGCCCGACTGCTGCGGATAGAGGAGGTACTCGACCAGAGTCGTCGCCTCGTAAATCTTGCCGTTGTAGGTCTCGCGGCGTGTCTCCTGCTCTCCCGTATCGAGCTGCTGGGCCCAGAATCCGTTGAACGACGGATACTTGCCGCCGTTCGAGCCGACCACGGGGACACGCTGGTAGAGTTTCAGAGCGGCACGCACGGGTTCGCCCTTGAAGACCGTGGTTCGCGACAGCACGAGCCGCAGCAGCAGGTCGTCCTTGGCAATCTGCCCTTCGGCCCGACGCTCCGTCTCCCGCTCTCCGGCCTGCGAGCCCTGAGGCTGCTGCGCTTGCTGCTGCCCGGCCGCAGACTCGTCGACCACCTCTATCGGCAGCGGACGCGTGCGGTAGGTCTTGCCGTCTACCTCTATTTCGGCCGGGGCGATGGTGTGGTTGCCGGCGCTCTGCGCCACGAGAACATAGATGAACGACACGTTGTAGGAGCTCTTGCTCTGGCCGTTTATGATTTGAAAATTACGGCTCGTCGACTGCGACGGGCCGGCCAGCACGTCGAAACCCTCGAACGCGGGAGCACGGAACGTACCCTTGTCGGGATCGGCATTCACCGAAAACTCCACACGGAAAGCCTCGCCCGTGGCGACCATCATCGGCGAACGGACGTCGAATACGACATCCTCGGCAGCCGATGCGCACAACACCGCGGCGACCGACGCCAGCGTCAACGCAATCTTTCTGAAAAATACGCTCATTGATAGTGAATAACCTTTGTTTTACATTGTGCAACGTAGGGCATACGGCATTTATTGTACCGCAGCCCACAATTCATTCACCCCCGTAGCCTCGCGAGGCTACGGGGGTGAAGAGTCAGGTCGCACGATTAGTGTTTGAAATCGGCGAAAAAGTCGTTGCCCTTGTCATCGACGATGATGAACGCCGGGAAGTTCTCGACGTAAATCTTGCGCACGGCCTCCATGCCCAGTTCGGGGAAGTCGACTACCTCCACCGACTTTATGGAGTTCTTGGCCAGAATGGCCGCCGGGCCGCCTATCGAACCGAGATAGAAGCCGCCGTTGGCCTTGCATGCGTCGGTCACCTCCTGCGAGCGGTTGCCCTTGGCCACCATGACCATCGAGCCTCCGTTCTTCTGGAACAGATCGACGTAGGGGTCCATACGGCCCGCCGTGGTGGGGCCGAACGAACCCGACGCCATACCGTCCGGCGTCTTGGCGGGGCCTGCATAGTAGACGGGGTGCTTCTTGAAGTACTCGGGCATGGGCTTGCCCTCGTCGAGCATCTGCTTGATTCGGGCATGCGCTATGTCGCGCGCCACGATGAGCGTTCCTTTGAGGTTCAGACGCGTCTTTATAGGATACTTGGTCAGTATTTCGCGCACCTTGTCCATACCCTCGTCGAGGTCGATGTCCACGGCAGGCGACATGGCGGGAGCCTCGGCCGGCAGGAAACGCGCAGGGTTCTTCTCCAACTGCTCGATGAAGATACCCTCCTCGGTAATCTTGGCTTTGATGTTGCGGTCGGCCGAGCAGCTCACGCCGATTGCCACGGGGCACGAAGCCGCATGGCGCGGAGCACGGATGACGCGCACGTCGTGAACGAGATACTTTCCGCCGAACTGCGCACCCACGCCGCTCTGCTGGCAGATTTTCAGCACCTTCTCCTCCCATTCGAGGTCGCGGAAGCAGCGGCCGCCCTCGTTGCCCGACGTGGGCAGCTCGTCGAGGTAACCGGCCGAAGCCTTCTTGACGGTCGCCAGACACATCTCGGCCGACGTGCCGCCGATGCAGATTGCGAGGTGATACGGCGGGCATGCCGACGTGCCGAGGTCCTTGATATGCTCGGTGATGAACTTTGTGAGCGACTCCTCGTTGAGCAGCGCCTTGGTCTGCTGGTAGAGGAATGTCTTGTTGGCCGAGCCGCCGCCCTTGGTGATGAAGAGGAACTTGTACTCGCGGCCCTTGGTGGCGTAGATGTCGATTTGCGCCGGAAGGTTCGTGCCCGAGTTCTTCTCGTCGGTCATCGAGAAGGGCACGACCTGCGAATAGCGCAGATTGCGGTCGCGGTAGGTCTCGTAGACGCCGCGCGTGATGCACTCGGCATCGTCGGCGCCGGTGTAGACGTCCTCACCCTTCTTTGCGATGCAAATCGCGGTACCCGTATCCTGGCACGTGGGCAGCTCGCCCTCGGCGGCCACGCACTGGTTGAGCAGCATTGTGTAGGCCACGAACTTGTCGTTGTCGGTCGCTTCGGGGTCGGAGAGTATGTCGTTGAGCTTTTGGAGGTGTGCGGCGCGCAGATAGAACGACACGTCGCCGTAGGCCTCCTTCGAAAGGAGTTCGAGGCCCTTGGGGTCGACTTTCAGAATGCGTCGGCCGTCGCACTCGACCACCTTCACGTAGTCCTTCGTCAGAAGACGGTATTCGGTTTTGTCCTCGCCCAGCGGGAAAGGCTCCTGATAGATGAAATCTGCCATGATTGTATGTTATGTTTTATTTTCGTTCGTGCTTGCAAATATACGAAAAACAATTCGGATTGCACAAAATTTTCCCTTCTTTTGTTATTTCATTAACACTGCGGGCAAACATCGCACCGAACACTCCTGTCGGCCGCGGTCACGCCACGGGATGCGCACGCGCCGCGACATCCGCCCGGGTGCGACTGTTATTTTTTTCACAAAAAAGAGATGAACAGGAGGTGATTTTAATTTATTTTATTAACTTTGTGCGGTATTTGCAGACAAGCAGCGGAAACCGAAACATTTAAATTCTTTCTAATATAAATACTATGGTATCTTACAAAGATCTGGGTCTTGTGAACACCCGCGAGATGTTCGCCAAGGCAATCGAGGGAGGTTATGCCATCCCCGCATTCAACTTCAACAACATGGAGCAGATGCAGGCCATCATTCAGGCTTGCGTCGAGTCTTCGTCGCCCGTAATCCTTCAAGTGTCGGCCGGTGCGCGCAAGTACGCCAACCAGACCCTGCTCCGCTACATGGCACAGGGAGCCGTAGAGTATGCCAAGGAGCTCGGCAAGAACATCCCCATCGTTCTGCACCTCGACCACGGCAACTCGTTCGAGCTCTGCAAGAGCTGCATCGACATGGGCTTCTCGTCGGTGATGATCGACGGTTCGGCTCTTCCCTACGATGAGAACGTGGCTCTCACGAAGCAGGTCGTCGAGTACGCTCACCAGCACGACGTGACAGTAGAGGGCGAGCTCGGCGTTCTGGCAGGTGTCGAGGACGAGGTGGCTTCCGAGGTTGCTCACTACACCCAGCCCGAGGACGTGGAGGACTTCGTGAAGAAGACCGGCGTGGATTCGCTCGCCATCTCCATCGGCACGTCGCACGGCGCCAACAAGTTCAAGCCCGAGCAGTGCACCCGCAACGAGGAGGGTATTCTCGTTCCGCCCGAACTTCGTTTCGACATTCTCGAAGAGATCGAGAAGCGCATCCCCGGCTTCCCCATCGTGCTTCACGGTTCGTCGTCGGTGCCTCAGGAGTACGTTAAGATTATCAACACCCACGGCGGTGCGCTGAAAGACGCCGTAGGTATTCCCGAGGATCAGCTCCGCAAGGCTGCCAAGAGCGCCGTATGCAAAATCAACATCGACTCCGACGGCCGTCTGGCCATGACCGCCGCCGTGCGCAAGGTGTTCGTCGATTCGCCCGCCGAGTTCGACCCCCGCAAGTATCTGGGTCCGGCTCGCGAGGAGTTGAAGAAGCTCTACATCCACAAGTGCGAGAACGTCCTCGGCTCGGCCGGCAAGGCTTAGTCCCGGGAGGTAGCTATAACACGCGAAAATGGCGCGTCTCAAAGCGAGTCGCGCCATTTTTTCGTACCGGAGCGGCAGCCCTATCGCGGCCCGGCTCCCGATTATCGCTTCGCAGC
>CAMWIG010000097.1 GCA_947174295.1 uncultured Alistipes sp.
CACGACAATACATACTCGTCGTCCGCCACGCGCTTCTCGACCAAATCCTGACTGTCGTGTTCGTCCTCTATTTCGCCGAAAATCTGTTCCAGCACATCTTCCAGAGAGATGATTCCGGCCGTACCGCCGAACTCGTCGACCACCACGGCGACGTTGCTCTTCTGCTTGGTGAACTTTTCCAGCAGCTGCTGCAACGGCATTGTCTCGGCCACGAAATCGACCTCCATCATCACATCCTCGATACGCGGCGGGCGGGTAAACAGACTCTTCGAATTGACATACCCCACGATGTTGTCTATCGACTCGCGCCAGACGAAGATGCGGGAGTATTTGCTCTCGACGAACCGCTCGGTGAGACCCTCCATGGTCGTCGACTCTATATCCACGGCCTCGATGTCGATACGCGGCACCATGCAGTCGCGAACGCGCAAATCGGCGAAGTCCAGAGCGTTCTGGAAAATCTTGATTTCGTTGTCCCCCTCGTGCTGCGCATCGCCGCCGCCGGCATTGGCATCGAGCAGGCTCGCGAGGTCGGTCTTGTCGAACACCTGCGCGACCGGCCCCTCGGGCGCCTTGCGGCCGAAGAGACGCAGAATGCCGTAGGAGATGAGCGTAGTGAGCTTCGCCACGGGGTAGAGCAGTATGTAGAATCCGTAAATCAGCGGAGCGAAGAAACGGTAATAGAAATTGGGGTTGTTGCGGAAGATGCTCTTCGGCAGAAACTCCCCGGCGAAGATGATGACGACGGTCGAGATGCCCGTTTCGAGCAGCACCGAACCGTGCTCGTAGATATCGGTCCACCCGCACAGTCCGGCCACCGTCCGCAGCATGAGCGACATATATAGCGAATAGACCACGAGCGCGATGTTGTTGCCCACGAGAATGGTCGTGATGTACTGCCCCGGATGTTCGGCGAACAGCCCGGCGATGAAGTCGAACATGCGGCTCTGCTTGCGGTCGATTTCGAGTTTCAGGCGGTTCTTGCTCAGGAAGGCGATCTCCATGCCCGAGAAAAACGCCGACAGCGTGAGCGTCAGAAGTATCAGAACGAGCGACGTTATCATCTATTCTATCTTTTTCTGAGGTTTGAGCACATAGGTTTTTTCCGCCGACGCAGAATCGGCGCGGCCAGAAATAGGACGCGGCTTGCGGATGTCGGCACCGCGGCGCCCTCCCGCATCGTGCATGCGCAACTGCATGGGTCCCGACTGTTCGGGATGCAGGTTGTCGGGGTTCGACGGGCGTTTGGTCGGCGCCGGAGTTTTGGCCGTTCCGGGTTTGGTGCCGACCTTGCCGACCGGCGGACGCGACTCTTCGACAGGCTGATCGCGGCGTGTCGACACGCGATGCGTGGAGTCCGATTCACGGGCAGTCATGTTCGCGACGTTGACCGTCATCATGCTGCGCAGACGCCGCCAATGGATATCGCTCAACGTCTCGTCCGACTCGAAGCCCTCGCCGTATGCCACGTCGCGGCCTCCGTTCTCGACGACCTTCGAATCGACGTTCGAGTAGACTTTTTTCGTAGTAAGGTTCCAGAACAGCTGCTGCGTGTAGAGCGTCTTGCCGTCGGCCTTGCGCACGACGACATCGCCGCGGGCCTCCCACAGATTACGATTTTCGTAGAATATGGCGTAATCGGCAACGAGGACGACCTTCACCGTCGAGAGCGAATCGTCCTCGTAGGTGGTCACCCTCACGCCGTCGCGGAACTCGCGGTACGGCTCCTTGCCGAGCGTGTAACCTTCGAGCCGCGGCGTCTCGAAGAGCAGAGACCGGCGGCCGTTTTCGGACTTTATGACCGAGAGATTCTCGCTGTACTCGGACAGAATGGCATTCTCCGAAGGCTCGGCATCCGTCCCTTCCCCTTCACACGAGATTAGCAAGATAGCACTCCCCAGAACGGAGAGTGCTACCGAAGCGTATCGTCCGATGAGCGAAAGACTCATAGATAGCGCACGTTATGTTATCTGAACCGCACCGTCGTTGCGACACCCGACGCGGCGCCGCACTTGACCGTATAGCGGTCGTTCTCCTTCAACTCGGCGAAGAAACACTCTTCGGCCGTCGGGAAGTGCTGACGGAACACCGAGAGCATCGACTTGGCGTGTCCCAGCGTCTCGGGCTCGTTCTCCAACAGAGCGACGGCCTTGGCCATAGTGTCGTAGGCGGCCCAATAAGCGGCCTGGCCTTCGAGACCCTGGCATGTCGTGGCAGCGGTGGCGTAGCACTGCGCCAGAACGAAGTATACATAGCCGTTGTCGGGATTCAGGCTCTGGGCATTGCGCGCAGCCTGAGCGGCCGGGCCGTAGTGGCGTGCGGCAAGCTCGACCACGGCGATGCGCACGTAGAGCTGCTCCTTCGCCGCAGGGTCGTCCTCGACGGCAAGCGCCTCGTTGAGATAGTAGGTCGCCTTGTCGAAGTTGTTCTCATTCTGGAAAGCCTGTGCGAGGAACATGGCAGTCTCGGCCGAAGGCTTCACCTTATAATATTGCTCGGAGGTCGAGAGGTAGAAGTCGCCCGTGCACTTCGCACGCGACATGAGGCTCACGGCCTGAGCCAGCACGGTCTCGTCCTCGGGAGCGCTCTCCAACTTCTTGCGGAAGATGTTCTCCAAGTTCTCGCAGCTCGCGACACCGCTGCGGCCGAAGTAGCTGTCGAAAGCGGCCTTCTGCTCGCGAACCTCCTCGTCGCCGTTGTCGAACTGTGGCGACAGACGGTCGTAAGCCAGAATGATGTCGTCGGCCGTAACGTCGCCCTCGCCGTTGGCATAGTCCTCGCAGATGTTGCCGAAGTAGATTGCGATGGTCTCGGGATTGGCCTTGCCTTCGGTCTCGATAGCGTAGTCGATAGCGGCCTCGAACATCTTGCGCAGACCTACGCGGTCGTCGGAGCGATAGTTGAGGAAGTCGCGGGCCTTGTTATCGTAAATCTGCACGCGCGGCATCGACTTGTTGTCGCCGAAGTTCTCGGCGCGCAGGTCGTAGAGCAGCATCAGCGAGTCGATGTAGGTGTTGCGCAGCTCGGTGTCGTTCTTGGCAAGGGCAATCTTGCGGCGGAAGAGCGTAATACCGCGGGCGTAGATGTTCACGCTCGCCTTGGGTGCGTTGTCCAGCAGCTTTTTGAGGTAACCCGAAGCCGCATCGTAGTTGCGGTTGTCGAGGTTTTGTTTGAGGAACTGGTTGGCGTACATATTCTCCTTGCGCTCCTCGGGCGTATCGCCCCACGGTGCGAATTTCGGGTCGCTGAAATCCTGAGCCACGGAGGTCAGGCAGACGGAAGCGAACGCCGCAGTGAGTAAGAATTTAATGTTTTTCATCGTTTTTAGGTTTATTTATATTCTATTCTTGTTATCGAAAACATCAGTCGAACTTCGGTCTCACGAACCAATAGTCGTCGCCGAACATCGAGAAGCCGAGCGAGAACTTGAAGTAGTTCTGCCGGACGAGTCCCAGGCGCTTGTTGTCGAGCGACACCGAACCGCGATTGCCGCGGCTGCCGTACTCGAAACCGACGTCGATGGACGACATACCCATGAACTTGATGGGGAATCCGAAGCCGGCCGTCACGGCATACTGTTGCAGCTTGCGGCCCTGAAAAGCCTGGTAGTAGTCGCCGTAGCGGAAACCGACGCGGTAGTGCACGCGGCTCATGTAGTTGCGCACGTCGTAGAGGTTGGGCGTGTACTCGACTCCCATCTTGACGGTGTGCGTGTCGGCATACGACACCTCGAAGCCGTCGCTTATGATTTCATGACGCGAATTTTTCGCCCCCCAGTCCTGATAGGTGTAGTCGGCGGCAACGGCCACTTTCGGATTCTGGTAGTAGATTCCGGCAGTCACCTGCGACGGCAGAACGAGTTCCAGGCGCTTGCCTACGTTCGAAACTTCGGTCGAGAATATATTGTTGATATATACGCTGTTGGTAGTCTTAGGCGCCAAATCTCCGCCCAGGTCGTATGTCGCGCCTACGGTCAGCACATGCTTCTTCGTGAAGATTGCGTCCCACTGCACGCCGACCTGAGCCTTGACGCGCGACACGCTGTAATTTTCGTTTCCGACAATCGACGAGAAGGTGCCCTCGCCGAAGTTGTTGACCACCGACGTTGAGTAGTTGCGGTCGATGTCGCCCCAATAGTACTGCATGGCCACACCTATCGAGAAGCGCTTGAATACCTCCCAGCCCAGACCTATCTTGACTTCGGTGATATCGCCCTCGCCGTCGTAGGAGTACTTCACGCGGCCCACGTCGCCCCAGATGTCGTCGTCATCGTCGTAACCCGACATGCGGTAACCGACGCTGCTGTAAGGATTCAGGCTCAGGCCCACGCCCAGACCGCGCGTCAGGGGGAACTGTATGGCTATTTCGTGGAAGTTGAATGTACCGTAGCCGGTTTTCGCCGACGACACGCCATCGGCCGAGTACTTGTTTTGCAGGTTTTTGTAGTATGCGCCGTCTACGCCGAAGTTGAACAGAAAACTCTTTTGGAGCGTCGAACTGTACGACGCCGGATTGAGCGTATTGACGGCCGACGGGAGACGCTGGGCGACTCCGGCACCGCCCATCGAACGCATTTGAAGGGTTCCCTGCTGGTTCACTTCGCCGAGTCCGTACATGGAGTAGGGCGAAAAGGCATTGATGCTGCTCGTCTGAGCCGAAGCCTCCGTCGCGAAACAGGAGATGGCCGCGGTCAAAAAACTGAATATTATTGCTTTAATCCGATACATTATATTCCAAAATTCGATCCAGCCCGCACAACACGGGATCACAGTCTGCAAATATCGCATTTTTAATTCGTTTAACAAAGTATTTCGCATCGCCTCCGGCAAAAATTATCAACAAATCGTCATTTTTTTCACCGATTCGCGCGATATGCCCCTCGATCTCGTAAGCGAGTCCCGACATCACCCCCTGCTCGATGCAGGAGCGGGTCGAATCGCCGAGCGGGCGAACCTCGTCGGTCGGGGAGCACAACGGCAGACGGGCCGTGTAGTCGTGCAGGGCGCGGAACCGGGTGCCCGCACCCGGAGATATGAAACCGCCGCGGAACGTGCCGTCGGCAGTGACGAGGTCGACAGTGACGGCCGTGCCGAAGTCGACGACCAAAACGTTGCGCCCCGGATATTGCGCGGCCACACCCACGGCGGCAGCCAAACGGTCGGCACCCAAAGTCTCGGGCGACGCATAGTCGCACGACAGCGGCACCGGGACCCCCGGTTCGAACAGCAGACAGCGGCCTATGCGCTGCGACAGCGCCCGCATGACGGGACGCGGATCGACGCCCGTCGACGATACCACGGCCTTGCTCACGGCCGGCCACTCGGCGGTCACAGCGGCAACCGTCCCTTCGTCGATGCGCTCGCTCGTCCAACTGGCAACGATGCGGCCGCCGTCGGCAACGGCGAACTTGACACGCGTATTACCTATGTCGATTATCAGATTCAAAGCAAAAACAAGGTTATGGGCGAACGGCACGGAGGCACACCCTCACGCCCGCTCGGCTCCCGATTACAATGCGCGAAGCACTTCGCAGGCGCTTCTGACATCCTTAATACCCCTAACGGTCATCGCCAGACGATTATTGTGCTGTTTGAGCACGAATCGCTCGGGCGACGCCGTGACCGAGCGCAGCATCGACATGAAGACATCGCTCTTGTAGTAGGGCGACGAGTCGTCGCCGACGAAGTGGACTATCATAAGTCCGTTCTTCACCTTCACGCGCTCCATGCCCAGACGCACCGCCTCCCAGCGCAGACGCACGACATTCATCAGCTCGGCGGCAGCCGAGGGCATAGCGCCGAAACGGTCTTCGAGACGCTGCCCGAACGCCACGAGCGACTCTTCGTCCTTGGTGTTGTCCAGCTCGCGGTACAGACGCAGCTTCTCGGCCGGCTGGCGCACGTAGGAGTCGGGCAGCTCCGCCTCGACGTCGAGCTCTATCAGGCAGTCCTCGACCCAGCGCATCTGCTCCACGACCGACTGTTCCGACTCCGAGAGACCCGCTACGTCGAGACCCTCGGCGCGCAGCTCGGCGATGGCCTCCTGCATGATTCGCTGGTAGGTCTCGAAACCGATGTCGGCGATGAAGCCGCTCTGCTCGGCGCCCAGCAGATTACCCGCACCGCGGATGTCGAGGTCCTGCATGGCGATGTTGAATCCCGAACCGAGGTCGGAGAACTCCTCGATGGCCCGCAGGCGGCGGCGCGCATCGCCCGTCAGCAGTTCGTCGGGCGGCGAGAGGAGGTAGCAGTAACCCTTGCGGTCGGAGCGGCCGACGCGCCCGCGAAGCTGGTGCAGGTCGCTCAGGCCGAAGTTCTGCGCGTCGTTGACGATTATGGTGTTGGCATTCGGCACGTCGATGCCGTTCTCGATAATCGTCGTGGCGAGCAGCACGTCGTACTCGCCGTAGATGAAGTCCATGATGAGTCGTTCCAGCTGCTCGGCCGGCATCTTGCCGTGTCCCACACCTACGCGGGCCTTGGGGCACAGGCGAGCGATGAGCCCCTGGATGGTCAGCAGCGACTCCACGCGGTTGTGTACGAAGTAGACCTGACCGCCGCGCGAGAGCTCCTCCTCGATGGCATCGCGTATAATCTCCTCCGAGAATGCGTGCGTCTCCGTGAGAATCGGCTGGCGGTTGGGCGGCGGAGTCGATATGACCGACAGGTCGCGGGAGCCCATAATCGAAAATTGCAGCGTGCGCGGGATGGGCGTGGCCGTGAGGGTCAGCGTGTCGACGCTCACGCTCATCTGCGTGAGCTTCTCCTTAGCCGCCACGCCGAACTTCTGCTCCTCGTCGATAATCAACAGTCCGAGGTCATGGAAGCGGACACTCTTGCCCAGAATCCTGTGCGTGCCTATGAGGATGTCGACCTTGCCCTCGGCCAGCTCGGCGAGGATGCGCGCGGTCTCCTTGGCGCTCTTCGTGCGATTGAGATACTCGATTTTCACCGGAAAATCCCTCAGACGGGCCATGAACGAGCGGTAGTGTTGCAGGGCGAGTATCGTCGTCGGAACGAGCACCGCCACCTGCTTGCCGTCGACCGCCGCCTTGAAGGCCGCACGAATCGCCACCTCGGTCTTGCCGAAGCCCACGTCGCCGCAGACCAGACGGTCCATCGGGCGTTCGGACTCCATGTCGCGCTTGACCGCTTCGGCGGCGCTCTGCTGGTCGGGCGTGTCCTCGTACATGAACGAGGCTTCGAGCTCGTGTTGCAGGTAGCTGTCGGGCGAGAAGGCGAAGCCCTTGCTGGCCTTTCGCTTGGCGTAGAGGGCTATTAGCTCGCGCGAAATATCCTTGACGGCCTTCTTCGTGGCGTTCTTCAACTTCTGCCATGCGCCGTTGCCCAGCTTGTATATCTTCGGCGGCTCGCCGTCGCCCGACTTGTAGCGCGAGATGCGGTGCAGCGAGTGGACGTTGACGAACAGCACGTCGTTGTCCTTGTAGATGAGCTTTATGGCCTCGTGCGTCTTTCCGTGCTCGTTGATTTTCACAAGACCGCCGAAAC
>CAMWIG010000098.1 GCA_947174295.1 uncultured Alistipes sp.
AGCCCGTAGAGCTCAACTCGGCCTACGCCTTCGGTATGGAAAACAGCGGCGATATGATTTACGGCATCTACCTCACTCCTACGGTCGGCGTGTCCGGCGACGAAATCTTCGGCGAGGAGCACCAGCTCGCGTTCATGGTCGACGCTACGAGCATGTATCACGACAACGTTCTCGACGCCGAGACGGGCATTTCGACTTTCGACGTCACGAATCTTCCCGAAGGCTGTATGCTCAACCTTACCCTCGTAAACACCGATACCGACATGTATGTCAGCGTTCCCGACGATTCGGTTACGGAGGGCAAGATTGCGGTCAACTTCACCAACGGTGCCGGCGGAACTTTCATCCTCAACGTTTCGGGCGAAGTGGCATTCACCGACGGCAATACACTGAAATTCAAGGGCTCGTCGCCGCTTGCCATCGATCAGAGCGCCAACTACGGTTACTTGGAGTACAGCGTCGAGAGCCGCGGCATCAACGAGTCGGCCGATTTCCTTAGCGGATTCTATCACCAGAGCACTTGGGACGACAGCATGACTTTCACCTTCTCGGCATCGCAGGCCCCCCACTATCTCGCCCTGGGCGGCAACGCATTCGTCGAGATATACGTCGGTTCGGAGGAGCTGCTCAACGGCGAGGCGTTCGACATAGCCAACACGAATCTCCCCTTCTCGTTCAAAATCGAGTATCTCGACCGCGAGAACCAGACGCTCGTCCCCGTCGTCATCGACAACAATAACCGCGCAGGCGCAACAGGCTACATCACGTTCATCCAGAACTACGATACGGGCCTCTACGATGTCAGCTTCAACATGTTCCTCAACAACGGCGACATCACCGTCAGCGGTTACTACTCCGGCGAGCTCAACCCGAGAAACGTAATCTACTCCAACGCCAACGAAGGCCCGATTGCATACGTTCGTTCGGCTACGCTCGACCTGTCGGGCGATCCGTGCGTCCTCTATCTGTCGAGCACCCGCGGTTCCGAAGCCGGCCCCGACCAGTACGATATCAAGTGCGAAGTCTCCCGCAGCGAGTGGAAATACGACTACCTGCTGAGTTTCAGCGGTTCCGATGCTGCCATCACGTGGGACGACGTCCGTTACGACAGCGCTTCGACCACTTCGACCGTCATCGGCGGCAACTGGAAGGTATCGACTCCCGCGGCCTTCGGCAGCAGCTTCGTCGCCGAGTGCCAGACGACGCTCTTCGGCATGGGCAACGCCTACTACTACGGCGAGGTTAACATTATTCAGTAATTACACTGCGACATGCGAAATCTGTTGAAAAAGATAGCACTCCTGACCGTCATGGCCGTATGCGCGGGATTCTCCGCATGCAGCGACGACGATGTCGAGGAGCCAGGCCCCGGCCCGCAGAGAGTTGCGATAGGCAGCTACACGTTCGACGGCACGGAGCACGACATTTGCTACGGCGTGTACGACTCGAACGATTCGTACTACAACTTCCTCTTCGCTCCGACCGCACAGGGCGAGACGCATCACACCGTCATCATGCTCAGCATAGGCCGATATTTCGAGGGGCAGACGATGCAGGTGACCGAGCGCGAGGCCAATTTCGACTACATATTCTCATACGACGATCCGTTCTTCTACTACGCACCCGAGTTCGCCCTCAAAGGCGGCACGATATCGGTCAAGGACAACGGAGACGGAAACTTTACGGTCAAGATGGAGGATATCGTTCTCCCCAACAAAAAAAGTTTCTCGCTGTCGTTCGAGGGTACGCTGCCCAATGTCTACGACACTGTGCAGTAGCCGTACCGCCTGATAGATTTGAAAACGACGGAGCTTCCTTTTCGGGAAGCTCCGTCGTTTTTCATCGGATCGGAGATTCGCAGCCTACTTGCGGGCGCGTTCGTATCGTTCGCCGACCTTTTTCCAGTCGACGATCTTCCAGAGCGCGGCCACCGAGTCGGCGCGACGGTTGCGGTAGTCGATGTAATAGGCATGCTCCCACACGTCGATGCCCAGCAGCGGCGTCATGTCGTATCGCATGGGGTTTCCGGCGTTCTGTTCGCTCATGATGCCCAGCCGGCCCACCTTGTCGACCACGAGCCACACCCATCCCGAGCCGAACAATCCGGCGCAAGCCTTGGCGAGCTGCTCCTTCATGGCGTCGAACGACCCGAAATAGTTGTCGACGGCCTCGGCGAACGTTCCCGACGGAGCCTGCTGCGGCTCGGGCGAGAAGGTATCGAAATAAAACTCGTGATTCCACGCCTGCGCTGCATTGTTGTAGATTGCACCGTCCGAACGGCGGACGATCTCTTCGAGCGTCATCGACTCGTATGGCGTTCCGGCCACGAGTTCGTTGAGTTTGGCCACATAGGCTGCGGCGTGCTTGTCGTGATGGTATCGCAGCGTCTCCTCTGTGAAGACGGGCTCCAAGGCCTCGTAATAGTATGGCAGCTCGGCGAGCTTGAATTTCGCGGCGGTGGCGGTCGGAGTGGTAGGATTCGACATAAGAAACAGTGTAATTAATAGAGATAACATAAATTTTTAGTGCAAGTACGCATCGAAAAGACAAAAATAGTGCCCGCCGGATAGGAAATATCGAAAATAATGGTTAATTTTGGTAGAATTAATTACGAATGCAGCGGGTTCCGAAGAGTCCCGACCTAAATCATAACCACCTAAAAACTGTTCTCCCATGAAACTACCCTACGCGGAACCCTACCGCATCAAGACCACCGAGGCCATCCGCACCTCCACTCGCGAAGAGCGCGAACGATGGATACGCGAGGCACACTACAATCTCTTCAAGCTGGACAGCGACAAGGTCTTCATCGACCTTCTGACCGACTCCGGCACGGGCTCGATGAGCGACCGGCAGTGGGCGGCCATGATGACCGGCGACGAGAGTTATGCGGGAGCTTCGTCGTACCGCAATCTGGCCGATGCCGTACACACGCTCTTCGGCATGCCCTACTTCCTGCCCACGCATCAGGGCCGCGCCGCCGAGAACGTCATCTTCTCGGCTCTGCTCAAAGAGGGCGACATAGTCCCCGGCAACTCGCACTTCGACACGACGAAGGGACATATCGAGTTCCGCCGCTGCTCGGCCCCCGACTGCACGATCGACGCGGCCGCCGACACGCAGAAGGAGCTGCCGTTCAAGGGCGAGATGGATTTGGAGAAGCTCGAACGCGTATTTTCGGAGAATCCGCGCGAGAAAATACCGTGCTGCGTGCTCACCATTACCAACAACACTGCGGGCGGTCAGCCCGTCTCGATGCGCAACATCCGCGAGACGGCCGCGCTGTGCCGCCGCTACGGAGTGCCCCTGCTCATCGACTCGGCGCGCTTCGCCGAGAATGCCTACTTCATCAAGACCCGCGAGGAGGGATATGCCGACCGCAGCATCAAGGAGATTGTCCGCGAGATATACGACCATGCCGACATCATGACCATCTCGGCCAAGAAAGACGGCGTGGTCAACATGGGCGGCTTCGTCGCCATGCGCGACAAGGAGCTCTTCACCCGTGCCATGTCGTTCTGCATCATGTACGAGGGCTACATCACCTACGGAGGCATGGCCGGCCGCGACATGAACGCTCTGGCCGTGGGTCTGATGGAGAACACCGAGTTCGAGCAGCTCGACGCGCGCATACGTCAGGTCAGGCTGCTCGGCGACCTTCTGGACGAGTACGGCGTTCCCTACCAGCGGCCTGCCGGCGGCCACGCCATATTCCTCGATGCCACGCGCATTCTGCCGCGCGTACCCAAGGAGGAGTTCATCGCCCAGACGCTCGGCGTGGAGCTCTACCTCGAAGCGGGCATCCGCGGCGTGGAGATAGGCGCGATACTCGCCGACCGCGACCCCGAAACTCGCGAAAACCGCTACCCCAAGTTGGAGCTGCTGCGTCTGGCCATTCCGCGCCGGCTCTACACCGACAACCATATCCGTGTCGTAGCTGCGGCCGTTAAGAACATCTACGACCGTCGCGAGGAGATAACGTCGGGATACCGCATCACCTTCGAGGCCCCGATTCTGCGTCACTTCACCGTCGAACTCGACAAGGCATAAGAGCCGGCGGCGACAGTCGGCCGGCAATCGTTCGTCCCGTGGGAGGGCGGCCTGTGAGGCCGCCCTCTCCTTTTCCCGGGGCTGAACCTTGCGCAGATGCGATACATATCGTATATTTGCACCCGAGAACCGCCAGACAGGACAGCCGATTTAAATTAAAGATTTACGATGAAACGATTACTTATCATGACGATGACGCTGTTCATCGCAGCCGCTGCGGCAGGATGCAGCGACGAGGAGCGCGACCCCGAGGGCGAAGCTATGGTGTGGAGCGCCGAAACTCCGATGCCGGTATCGCTCAATCCCGGATATGCCTCGGTTCCCGTTCCGGCGCAGGGCTATGCCTACACGTTCGACTGCACGAACTACCGGCATCCCGCCATCTCGACCGCATCGCCGGCCTACGATGCCTGCACCGCGGCGACCGTTCGTCAGAACGGCTTCTATCTCGGCAGGCTCAGCGGGCGGACATTCGCCATAGAGTTCGCCCCCAACGATACGGGCGCGGAGCGCAAGGCTGAGGTGAGGATGACGGCCGGCGGAATATTCTACACGTTCTACTTCACGCAAGCCGAATAGCGGGGCCAGGTCGTGCGGCCCGCGGAGAAGCCGCACGTCGGCCACGACCGACACCCCGAGAAACAGCACCGGCCGGAGAGTCAGACTCTCCGGCCGGTGTCGCATATCAGTCCGTGCGGACGGCTACTGCGGCTGCTTGCCGATGTAGGCCAGAATACCGCCGTCGACGTAAAGCACGTGGCCGTTCACGAAGTTCGAGGCGTCCGAAGCGAGGAACACTGCCGGACCCATGAGGTCTTCGGGCGTACCCCAGCGGGCTGCGGGGGTCTTCGCCACGATGAACGAGTCGAACGGATGGCGCGAACCGTCGGCCTGACGCTCGCGCAGAGGTGCGGTCTGCGGGGTTGCGATGTAACCCGGGCCGATACCGTTGCACTGGATGTTGTACTCGCCGTACTCCGAGCAGATGTTGCGCGTGAGCATCTTCAAACCGCCCTTGGCGGCTGCGTATGCCGACACGGTCTCGCGGCCGAGCTCCGACATCATCGAGCAGATGTTGATAATCTTGCCGTGGCCCTTCTTAATCATCGAGGGAATGACGGCCTTCGACACGATGAACGGGCCGTTGAGGTCGATGTCGATAACCTGACGGAACTCTGCTGCGGTCATCTCGTGCATCGGGATGCGCTTGATGATGCCGGCGTTGTTGACCAGGATGTCGATAACGCCGACCTCCTTCTCGATTTGAGCCACCGTGGCCTGCACCTGCTCCTCGTTGGTCACGTCGCAGACATAACCCTTGGCGTCGATGCCCTTCTCCTTGTAAGCCGCCAGGCCCTTGTCGACGAGTTCCTGCTTGATGTCGTTGAAGACGATCTTCGCACCTGCCTCGGCGAATGCCGTAGCCAGAGCGAAACCGATACCGTAAGACGCACCCGTCACGAATGCGACCTTACCCTCTAATGAAAAATTTACCATATCAGTTTTTTGGTTTAAATGTTGTTTTTTTAATTTGTCTGTCGCACACGGCCGCCAGAGAGTCCGACCGGCTTTCCTCCCAGGTAAGTCCCCCTTTTCAAAGGGGATTCAGAGGGATTGTCCGTACCGGTTTTCGCTTATCGGCGATTGGCCGAAACATTCATCGAAGCTCCGACCGTCCGCCAAGCTGAAAGGCCGTCCGCCGGACTACTTCAAATCGGTAATGAGCGAGAAGTCCTGGTCGCCGTAGTCGAGGTTCTCGCCGCCCATACCCCAGATGAAGGTGTAGTTGTGGGTGGCTGCGGCGCTGTGAATCGACCACTCGGGCGACAGCACGGCCTGGTCGCCCTTCATCCAGAGGTGGCGCGTCTCGTCGACCTCGCCCATGAAGTGGCACACGGCGTGCTCCTCGGGAACCTCGAAGTAGAAGTAGGCCTCCATGCGGCGCGAGTGTACGTGGGCCGGCATGGTGTTCCACACGCTGCCCGGCAGCAGCTCGGTCATACCCATTTGCAGCTGGCAGGTGGGCAGCACCTGATTTACTATCATCTTGTTGATGTTGCGGTCGTTCGAACCTTCGAGCGAGCCCATGTGAGCGACCACGGCGTCGGCCTTGGTTATCTTCTTGTCGGGATACGTGCAGTGGGCCGTCGTCGAGTTGAAGTAGAACTTCGCGGGGGCTGCGGCATCCTTGCTCTCGAAGGTGACCTCACGGTCGCCGGCACCCAGGTAGAGCGCCTCCTTGTAACCGAGCTCGTAGACCTTGTCGCCGGCCTTCACCACGCCTGCGCCGCCCACGTTGAAGATACCCAGCTCGCGGCGCGTGAGGAAAAACGGAGCTTTCAGAGGGTCGATCGCTTCGAGTTTCAAGACCTCCGAGACGGGCATGGCACCGCCCACAATCATGCGGTCGTACATCGAATATACCATGTTCACCTCGTCGGCGGCGAAGACGCGCTCGATGAGGAAATCGCGGCGTATGCGCGCCGTGTCGTAGCTCTTCGCATCCTCGGGATGCGCGGCATAACGGATTTCGTAGTTAGTTTTCATTTCGGAATCGAAGTTTTATATTATAATGAATTATAAGCGTCCGACGCTGCCCGACCAATGACGTGCCGCAAAGAACTACGCGGCGGGAAATTGGTAGACCATTTAAAACGGCACGCCAAAGTTAATCAATTGTTTCGAATCTGCCAAGCGTATCCGTCAAAAAGGAGCGCAGAGACTGTAAGGTCTCTGCGCCATCTGGGGCTGCGGCGTCGCGCAGCGTCAATACTGCTCCTTCTCGTTGGGAAAATCGCACTCCTTGACATCGGCGATATACTGTCCGACGGCATCGGTCATGACCGTATGCAGGTCGGCATAGCGGCGCAGGAAACGGGGCGAGAAGCCCTTGTTGATGCCCAGCATGTCGTGTATGACGAGCACCTGACCGTCGCATCCGTTGCCGGCACCGATGCCGATCGTGGGCATCGTCAGCTCCTGCGACACGCGCGCGGCGAGCGTCGCGGGAATCTTTTCGAGCACCGCGGCGAAACATCCCGCCTGCTCCAAAAGATGGGCGTCGCGCACCAGTTTCTCGGCCTCGGCCTGCTCCTTGGCGCGCACGTTGTACGTACCGAACTTGTGAATCGACTGCGGCGTAAGACCCAGATGTCCCATCACGGGGATTCCGGCCGAAATGATGCGCTGCACCGACTCGATAATCTCCTCGCCGCCCTCGATCTTCACGGCGTCGGCCTCGGTCTCCTTCATGATGCGAATCGCCGAGTCGAGCGCCACCTTCGAGTTGCCCTGATAGGTTCCGAACGGAAGGTCGACGACAACCAGCGCGCGGTTCACGGCCCGAACCACCGAGCGGGCATGGTAAATCATCATGTCGAGGGTTATCGGAAGCGTGGTCTCGT
>CAMWIG010000099.1 GCA_947174295.1 uncultured Alistipes sp.
ACGGGATATGGGCTGTTTACTCGGCATTGGCTGTATCGAATTTTTCGAGGTTCGCCTGCCGGATGTTCTCCATCAGGTCGATGTACTCCTCGGGAGTCATGTTTCTGTCGAAATAGTTTATGGGGTTCACGGGCTGCCCGGCACGCAACACCTCGTAGTGGAGGTGCGGCCCCGTGACACCGCCCGAACGGCCCGATTCGCCGATAACCTGACCGCGCACGACCTTGTCGCCCGGCTTGACGAGCACCTTGTTCAGGTGGGCGTAGCGCGTCTTGTAGCCGAATCCGTGGTCGAGCAGAATCTGACGGCCGTAGCCCACACGCGAAGACCGGGTATCGATCGACTCGACTACGGCATCGCCCGTCGCGAAGACTACGTTGCCCACGTCGCACCCGAGGTCGATACCCTTGTGGAAGATGGTTCGACGGTACAGCGGATGCGTGCGCCAGCCGAAGTGGTCGATGCTCTTCAAGCGCGTGCGGTCGATGGGCCACACGGCCGGAATAGCCGTCGAGAGCTGCTCCTTGTTTCGGGAAAGCTGCTGCAACTCGTCGAGCGATACGGATTCGAGGTAGAGGCGGCGCGCCATGTCGTCGAGCGAACGCCATGCGGGCACCATGACCGAAGTGTAGAGGTCGCCCTCCAACTCTTCGTACTTCGAATCGGGATACGGCGCATAGACTCCGTCGACGGAGATGGTGTCGACGGCGAAGAGCGAACGGTAGACGTAGTTGTCGCGGTGCTTTATCTCGGATATCTTGCGCTGCGCTGCGGATATTCTGTCGCGCAGAATGTCGTATTTTATCTCCAACTCGCGGTTGTCGCGGTTGATGGCGTACATCTTGGGAGTGTAGAAAAAATAGGAGAATGCGACGTTGACTATCGACACGAGAATGAATCCGACCAGCGCCTTGCGCAGCAGACGGTACGTCCGCAGGCGGTAGCCGGCATACGTGTCGCCGCTTGTCTGGCGGCGAGAGCTGTTCGTGTCGGTATTTCGTTCCATCGTAAAGTAAAAAACTGCTGTTTTTGTTGTGCAAATTTAGTGTAAAATGTGTAATTTTGCAACCTGAAATTTCAAACGCTAAAAACAGAGTAAACCGTATATAATGGAATCAAGTAAAATCCGTCAGGCGTTCCTCGATTTCTTCGAGAGCAAACAACACGCAATCGTACCGTCGGCCCCGATGGTCGTAAAGAACGACCCCACGTTGATGTTCACCAACGCGGGCATGAACCAATTCAAGGACATATTTCTCGGCAACGCTCCGAGAAAATACCCCCGCGCTGCCGACACGCAGAAGTGTCTGCGCGTATCGGGCAAGCACAACGACCTCGAAGAGGTGGGACACGACACCTACCACCACACCATGTTCGAAATGCTCGGCAACTGGTCTTACGGCGACTACTTCAAGAAGGAGGCGATCGCCTGGGCGTGGGAGCTGCTCACGAAAGTCTACGAGCTGCCCGCCGAGCGCATGTACGCTACGGTATTCGAGGGCTCGGAGGAGGACGGCGTGCCATTCGACCAGGAGGCCTACGACTATTGGCGGCAGTATCTGCCCGAGGACCACATCATCCGCGGCAACAAGCACGACAACTTCTGGGAGATGGGCGAAACCGGTCCCTGTGGCCCTTGCAGCGAGATTCACTTCGACCTGCGCGACGAGGCCGAAATCGCAGCGAAGCCCGGCCGCGAGATGGTGAACCAGAGCTCGCCGCTGGTTATCGAAATCTGGAATCTCGTCTTCATGCAGTTCAACCGCAAGGCCAACGGCTCGCTCGAAGAGCTGCCCGCACGCAACGTCGACACCGGCATGGGCTTCGAGCGTCTCTGCATGATTCTCCAAGGCAAGAAGTCGAACTACGACACCGACGTGTTCCAGCCCACCATCCAGCGCATATCGCAGATGTCGGGCAAGGCATACGGTGCGGATGAGAAGTGCGACATAGCGATGCGCGTCATCGCAGACCACCTGCGCGCCATCGCATTCTCCATCGCCGACGGTCAGCTGCCGTCGAACGTCAAGGCTGGCTACGTCATCCGACGCATCCTGCGTCGCGCCGTCCGCTACGGATACACCTACATCGGTTTCAACGAACCGTTCATCTGCCGTCTGGTGCAGGGTCTCGTCGAGCAGATGGGCGACCAGTTCCCCGAGCTCAAAGCCCAGCAGGCGCTCGTCGAGAAGGTCATCGAAGAGGAGGAGGCGTCGTTCCTGCGCACGCTGGCCACGGGTATCAACCTGCTCGACGGCGTCATCCGCCAGACCAAGCAGGCCGGCAGGAGCGCCATCTCGGGCAAGGATGCGTTCGTGCTCTACGACACCTTCGGATTCCCGATAGACCTCACGGAGCTCATCGCCCGCGAGCAGGGAGTCGACGTCGACCTCGCCGAATTCGAGAACGAGTTGCAGGCTCAGAAGGCGCGCTCGCGCAACGCCGCAGCCGTCGACACCGACGACTGGGTGGAGCTCTTCCCCTGCGTTCAGAGCGAATTCACGGGCTACGACACGCTCACCGAGAGCGTCCGCATAGCGCGCTACCGCCGCGTGTCGTCGAAGGGCCGCACGACATACCAGCTCGTATTCGACCGCACGCCGTTCTACGGCAACTCCGGCGGTCAGATAGGCGACACGGGACATATCGAGAGCGCCAACGAACGCATAGACATCGTAGCGACCGAGAAGGAGAACGGACTCATCATCCACATAGCAGCCACCCTCCCCGAGAACCCCGCAGCCGACTTCACTGCGGTAGTCGACGCCGAGCAGCGCCAGGCGGCGGCCAACAACCACTCGGCCACGCACCTCATGCACGAGGCGCTGCGCGAGGTGCTGGGCACGCACGTCGAGCAGAAGGGTTCGATGGTGACGCCGGAGGCGCTGCGCTTCGACTTCTCGCACTTCCAGAAAGTGACATCCGAAGAGCTGCGCGAGGTGGAGCGCCGCGTGAACCGCTCGATACGCGCCAACCACCCTCTGGTAGAGAATCGCAACGCCACCAAGGAGGAGGCCGCCGAGGCGGGAGCGATGATGCTCTTCGGCGAAAAGTACGGCGACCGCGTGCGCATGGTGCGCTTCGGCTCGTCGGTAGAGCTCTGCGGCGGTACGCACACTTCGGCGACCGGCAACATCGGATTCTTCAAAATCGTGAACGAAAGCGCCATCTCGGCCGGCGTGCGACGCATTGAGGCCGTGACGGGCGAACGCGCGGAGAACCTTCTCTACGCCGCCGAGGACACGATACGCACAATCGGCGAGTACATCCACAATCCGCAGGTCGTGCAGGCCGTGAAGAAGCTCGTCGAGAGCAACGACACACTCTCTTCGCAAATCGAGGCCATGCGCCGCGAGCAGGTAGCCGAATGGGCCGAGAAAATCATAGAATCGACACCCGAGCGCGACGGAGTGAAGCTGGTGGCCATACAGTCGCCGCGCATGCCGGAGATGATTAAGGATTTGGCGCACAATTTGCGCTCGCGTTCGAAGAACATCGTTCTGGTCATAGGCGCGGCCTACGGCGACAAGCCGTCGCGGACCGTCGCTCTGGGCGACGACGTCGTGGCGGCGGGAGCCGATGCCGGCGCCGTGGTGCGCGAAGCTGCAAAGGCAATCAACGGCGGCGGCGGCGGACAGAAGTTCCTCGCAACGGCCGGCGGCAAGAACGCCGAAGGTCTGCAACAGGCCATAGACAAGGCCGTGGAGCTGATTTTGGAAAAAGTAAGAGGTTAACGACAAACAACACATACGACTATGAGCAACAAAGTCTTACTGATGATTCTCGACGGCTGGGGCAACGGCAACCACCAGAAGTCGGATGCAATCTACACGACCCATCCCGAGTATATCTCGAACATGACCGCCGCATATCCGCACGCACAGCTGCGGACCGACGGCGAAAACGTCGGCCTGCCCGACGGTCAGATGGGCAACTCCGAGGTGGGCCACCTCAACATAGGCGCCGGTCGCGTGGTATATCAGGATTTGGTGAAAATCAACCGCGCATGCGCCGACAACTCGATAATGCAGAACCCCGAAATCGTCAAGGCGTTCGAATATGCCAAGTCGAACGGCGTGAACGTGCACTTCATGGGTCTGGTTTCGGACGGCGGAGTGCACTCGTCGCTCGACCACCTGTTCAAGCTCACGGACATCGCTGCGGCATACGGCATCGAGAATACGTTCGTGCACTGCTTCATGGACGGCCGCGACACCGACCCGCACAGCGGAAAGGGCTTCATCGCAGCGCTCGAACAGCACATGAACGAAAAGTCGACCGGCAAAGTGGCGTCGATCATCGGCCGCTACTACGCCATGGACCGCGACAAACGCTGGGAACGCGTGAAAATCGCATACGACATGCTCGTGGAGGGAATCGGCGACCGTTCGTCGGACATGGTAGAGGCCATGCAGCGCTCGTATGACATGGATGTCACCGACGAGTTCGTGAAGCCCGTAGTGCGCATCGACGCCGAGGGACAGCCCGTCGGCCGCATCGAGGAGGGCGACATGGTGATATTCTTCAACTACCGCAACGACCGCGCGAAGGAACTTACGATAGTGCTCACGCAGGAGGATATGCCCGAGCAGGGAATGCACACCCTGCCGCTCTACTACTGTTGCATGACGCCATACGATGCCAAGTTCACCGGTCTGCACATACTCTTCGACAAGGAGAACGTGCCCAACACCATAGGCGAGTACGTATCGAAGTGCGGGCTCTCGCAGCTGCGCATCGCCGAGACAGAGAAGTACGCCCACGTGACGTTCTTCCTCAACGGCGGCCGCGAGGAGAAGTTCGAGGGCGAGGAGCGCATACTCGTGGCATCGCCGAAGGTCGCGACATACGACCTGCAACCCGAGATGAGCGCATACGAAGTGGCCGACAAACTGGCCGAGGCTCTCGATTCGCAGAAGTACGACTTCATCTGTCTGAACTTCGCCAACGGCGACATGGTGGGCCACACGGGCGTCTACGACGCAATCGTCGCAGCGGTAAAGGCTGTCGACAAGTGCGTGGAGAAGGTCGTCGAGGCTGCCAAGCGCAACGGCTACGAGGTGGTGCAAATCGCCGACCACGGAAATGCCGACAATGCAATCAACGCCGACGGAACGCCCAACACGGCGCACTCGCTCACCCCCGTGCCCATCGTCGTGGTTTCAGACCGCGTGAAGAGCGTGCACGACGGCATTCTGGCCGACGTGGCACCCACGGTACTGTCGCTCATGGGTCTCGAACAGCCCGAGGAGATGACGGGAAAGTCGCTCGTCGAGTTCAAGTAGAACGTCCGACGACGGCAAACCTATGACGGCGGGGTCGACCCCGCCGTCATTTTTTATCGGTGCGCATGCCGCAGTCGAAACCGTAGTTGAAACAGAAGTCGCGTATCTCGCTGCTCGTCGCAGGACGCACGAAAAGATACGAATCGGGCAGCAACACGCCGTAGCTAACCGAGGTCTCCTCGGACGCCGAAGAGAACACTTCGAGCACTACCCTGTCGCCGCAAAGGCGATCGAAGATTCCATATACGGGATTGCAG
The DNA here is from genome assembly GCA_947174295.1 of uncultured Alistipes sp. GTDB lineage: Bacteria > Bacteroidota > Bacteroidia > Bacteroidales > Rikenellaceae > Alistipes. The sequence goes on from CAMWIG010000099.1 coordinate 5,543, forward strand.
CCGCCGAGGCTGACCGAGAAAGCGTAGACTTCGCCTACCACTAACTTACAGGCTTGAATACGGTCCATAGTCGCATGAATTTATTCCGAGGTGTCGATTTGAATAATAAAGTTGAAGACGAATATCGCAATTATTTTCGCAAATCCCAAAAAGTTTGCATATAAAGAGCAAACTTTCAACCTCGTCCGCCCAACGATTCGTAGAACGGATACATAGGCGACGCCAGACCGTAGCCTCCGGCTACCGCAAGCAGCTGCCCGGTGACATACGACGACCTGTCGCCGGCCAGATACAGCACCGCATCGGCTATGTCGCCGGCAGTACCCACGCGCCCCAAAGGCACACACGAGAGAAACGTGCGGCGGAATCCTTCGCTCATGTTGTCCACGGCCGCCGTCTCGGTGAATCCCGGCAATACGGCATTGCAGCGGATGCCGTGTGCGGCATACTGCACGGCAATCTGCTGCGTGAGAAAGTTTATCGACGCCTTCGCCAGACCGTATGCCGTGCGCGACACGTCGGGAATCACGCCTCCGACCGACGAAATGTTGACTATCGAACCTCCGCCGGTGCGCATCATGGACTTCACGGCCGCCTGCGATGCGGCGTAGACGCTCAGCAGATTGCGCTCCACTATCGCAAGGAACGATTCGGCCGGCGTCGACGCCACATCGAGGTCGACCGACACATCGGTAGAGCCGTAGTTGTTGACCAGCACGTCGATGCGACCCTCGCGGTCGACGGTCTCATCAATCATCGCGGCGAACGTATCGCGGTCGCCGGCATCGAACCGAACGACGTCGACACGACCGCCCGAAGAGGCTGCGATTCGCTGCGCCGCATCGCGGCCTCGCGCCGTATCCCGCACGGCGAGATATACCGCCGCGCCGGCCTCGGCAAGCCGTTGTGCGCACTCGAAGCCTATGCCTCGCGTCGAGGCCGTGACGAGTGCGACTTTTCCGTTCATCTCTTTCATAGCATGTCATGTATTAATCGAGCGGAATAATTACTATCTTTGTGCCACGATGAAACATACTGCGACATACTTATATATTATGGCTGCCGCTCTGCTCGCCACGGCATGCGGCGGCAGCGGCCGAGCCGGAACGGCATCGGAACAGACGATGTACGTCACGATAGCTCCGCTGGCGGAGATAGTCGGAGGAATCACCGGCGACGACTTCACGCTGGAAGTGCTCGTGCCGGCAGGTGCGAGCCCCGAGACATTCGAACCTACGCCAAAGCAGTTCATGGCGCTCAACGAATCGAAAGCCGTATTCGCCATCGGTCTGATAGACTTCGAAACAGCACTCACGGCACGCATGGCCGACGCATCGAAGGTCGTCGATCTCAGCCGCGGAATCGCCACCGAGACCGGCTGCTGCTCGCACCATGCACACGGCGCGCATCACGCCCACGGAGTCGACCCGCACGTGTGGACATCGCCACGGCAACTGAAAATCATGGCCCGCAACGCTTATGAGGCGATTCATGCGATGTATCCCGACTCAGCGAAATACACCTCGGCATTCGAGAAGCTCGAAGAGCGTCTCAACGCGCTCGACACCGAGTGCGCAGCGGCATGCGCAGCGAGCGAACGAAAATGTTTCGTCGTATTCCATCCGGCCCTGACATACTTCGCCCGCGATTACGGCATGGAGCAGATTGCCATCGAACATGAAGGCAAGGAGCCTACGGCCCGCCGTCTGGGACAAATAATCGAAAAGGCCCGGAGAGCAGGCGTGCGACACGTATTCTATCAGGCTCAGTTTCCGAAATCGACCGTAGAGGTCGTTGCCGGCGACATCGGAGCCGAATGCACGACGTTCGACCCGCTGGCCGCCGACCTGACGGAGAACATACGCCGAATAACACGTCTGATTGTCGAATGATGGAGAGCATAATAGAGC